>JASLHP010000054.1 GCA_030149625.1 Solirubrobacteraceae bacterium | reverse complement strand
CATCAGCTGGCTTCGGCCGCCCCCGCCATTTCCGATGTTCCCCCGCATGTCATCAGATTAGTTCCATTAGTCAGGATAGTCCAGTCCTAGACGCGAATTGTCTCTTTCCGTTTCCGCCGCGGCCGCGCTTGGCGCGTACAGCCGTCGACTCGCGGGACCGTGCGCCGGGTCTCGGGACCGTTGCGTCGAGGCTCGGGACCGCGCGCCGAACAGCGGCGGCGCTCAGCACGGCAATTAAAAGACCCGCGGGCGGTGGGGGCCGCCCGCGGGTCGAGGGAGGAGAGGGTGCTACTACTGCCGGCGGGATATGAGGCCGGCAGACTTTCCGCCTACGGCCCTCTCCGGAGCCGGGCGGGGAAGCTTCTTGGCTCAGACGAGGCTCAGGACGCGCTCCTGCACCTTGCTGGCAAGCTCGGGAAAGCGGTTCGCGATGTCCGGCACCAGGCTCGGCACGCGGTTCGCGAGCTCGCCGCCGCTCCTGACGACCGCGTCGCGGCGCTCTTCGAGCTCGCCGAGCGTGCTCTCGATGCTGCGCCTGCGCTGGCGCACGTCGCGCTCGACGCGCACCCGCGCTTTGCGGACCTCGCGCTCGAGGCGGTTGCGCGCGGTCGTCGCACGGCGTTCGAAGCGGCGCAGCTGCGCCTGCGTCTTCGCCGTCGAGCCGTACGTCGAGAGCGTGTCGCTGACGCCGCCCACGAAGCGGTCACGCGCGATCAGCGCGGCGCCGACCGGGATCAGCACGGCGCGCTCGGCGTAGTCGCCGAACACACCAGCCGTCTCGCGCGTGGCGGTCTGCGCCTGCTTGACGGCCGACTCGGCCTGGTGGACCGAGCGCGTGCGAGCGGCCTTCGCGTGCGTCGCCTTGGCCTGCGTCGTGCCGCGCGTGCTCGCGCGTTTCGCCGAGGCGGCTTTGCTCGCCGTCGGTTTGCTCGCCGCTTTGGCGCGGGCTTTGGGGGTTTTGGCTGAAGTCGTTGCGGTTGGCATCTAAAAGAGGCCTCCTATCTCTTCCTCGCCGGACGCGAGGAGCGGGGACTTACGAACACCTGTTTGTACCCGCTTCGGAGGAGATCGTTACACGAACATCGTAGCAGCCCGTGAAAAGCCTGTAATCAAGCGCAACGCTGAGGTCTACTTTGTAACAGGAGGAACATGCGTTCGGCCCGTGGGCACGGGCTCCGCGGCATCGCCTCCGGGGACGCGCGCGATCCACAAGCTCGGCTGCTCGAGCTCCGCCGCGGTGGGCAGCGCGTCCGGGCCGCTCCACGCCAGCGCCAGCGCCCGCGGCCCGCCCGCGTCGACGACCGCGTCGCAGAAGCGCCGGCCGGTCTCGTACTGGCGCATCTTCAGCTCCAGCCCCAGCAGCCGCTCGAGCACGCGCCAAGGCAGGCCGCGGCTCTCGCGACGGTGGTTCATCGCCGCGCGCAGGCGCGGCAGCGACGGCAGCACGTCCGCGCCGACGGCGTCCATCACGTGCTCCGCGTGTCCCTCGATCAACGACATCGCCGCCTGCATGCGCTCGACCAGCGCCCAGCGATCCTCGCCGAGCGTCAAACGCAGCAGCTCGCCACGACGCGCGCGCTCGACCATGTCGCGCAACTCGGCGACGTCCGGCAGCTTCGGCATCTCGGGCATCCAGCCGCGGCGCTCGGCGCTCGCGCCGTCGGCCGCCGCGTCAGCGTCGGCGTCCTCCTCCGCGGAGCGGCCCGTGATCGTCACCTGCAGGCCCTCGATCAGCTCCTCGAGCATGCCGCCCAGGTACTCGCGCAGCCACGGCGCGCCCGAAAACTGCACCGCGTGCGTGATCTCGTGAATGCTCACCCACAACACCAGCTCGTCGCGATCCACGCCCAGCGCGCGCGCAGCCCGTGCGAGGTTCGGCGCCAGCAGCAACAGCCGCGGCGACACCGACGCGTCCAGCAGCGCCAGGTCGTACTGGCCGAGCACGCGCTGCGAGAGCACGCCCGTGAGCGCGCCCACCTGCACCCCCATCAACAGCCCCGACACCGAGCGCAGCGGCCCCGCGAACAGACCGCCGCCGTTGCCCAACGGCTCCGTTATCGGCGCCAACAGCGGGCGCATCGACTTGAGGTTCGCCGCGATCCAGCCCGGGCGGTCCACCAGCTCCAGCGCCGGCAGCTCCTCCGAGGAGCTCAGGCCGCTGTAGGAGCCGACCTTGCCCGCGAACTCGCGCGTCAGCGGCTCCACCGACGCCGAGCGCACGCCCCCGAACGGCGGCGAGCCGGCCACCAACTCTCCGACCCGCTGAGCGGTGCCCCAATCGATCACGTCCACACTTAGAGCGTAGCCACGACCGCCGGCAACCCGACGAGCACGCCCCTGAGCTGGCCGAGGCGCACGCGCGCGTATCCTTCCAGTGTGTCTGGCTCCAGGATCGCGCCCGCGCCGCCGGACGGCTCGCCGCGCCGGACGGATCGCACGGCGGACGCCGCGCTCGGCGGCCCGCACGGCGGGCCGCCGCCGGGCGCTTTCCTCAGGCGCGCCGAGGTGCGCGACGTGCTCGCGTGGATGCGCCTGCTCGTCGATCCGCAGGACGCCGCCGCCGTCGTGCGCGCGCTCTCGCGACCGCCGATCGAGCTGCGCCAAGTCGAGCTCGCACGCGTGATCCAGGTCGCGCGACGGCGCAAGCTCGACCTCGTGCTCGGCCTCGCGGCCGCAATCGAGTCGCCGCAGGTGCCGCCCGAGGCACGCGAGCGCATCCAGCGCTTCATCGAGCTGCACCGCGCCGCCGCCGCCGAGCTCGACGCCGTCGCGCCCGACGTCTTCACCGCGCGCCTGATCGAGCGGCTCGGCATGCGCGGACGACCGTTGCTCACACCCGCCGACGCCGCCGAGCAGCGCGCCAGCCTCGACGCGCTGCACGCGCTCGCCGTCGCGTTCGTGCGCGACCGCGGCGGCGCCGGCACGCGCGAGCTCGCCCGGCACCTCGCCACCGTGCTCCCCGACGTGCCCGTCGAGGAGCACGCGCCCGGCCGATCGCCCACCAGCCCGAGCCAGCCGTCGCCGGCCGGCGACACCAGCACCGACGCCGACCACGCGAACGCGGAAATAAAAGACTCCGAGCCGATCGACGAGGAGCCCGTCGACGCGCTGCACGCCACGTTTCAGCTGCTGCGCGAGGAGCTGCTCGAGGGGGTCGCGCGCATCGGCGGGCGCCTCGGCGAGCTGCGCCTGGACACCGACCTCGACATCTCCCACGGCGTCGTGCGCTACCTCGAGCTGCTCAAGCTGTCCGCCCTGCTGCAGCGCCCCGCCGGGCGCGAGCTCGCCGACGAGCTCGCCGACGTCAACGTGCGCCTGCTCGCCGCCGCCACGCCGCTGCAGCGCGAGATCTTCCAGACCTCCGCGCTCGACGACACGCTCAGCGTGTCCGCGCGCGGCGACGCCGGCGAGGCCGACGCGGGAGTGCTCGCCCGCGCGCGCGCCAGCGCCGTCGCGCCGCGCGAGCAGCGCTCGCTCGGGCCGTTCCTGCCGCGCAAGGGCGCCGGCCTCGCGCTGTCCGCGTCCGACATCCACACCTACCGCAGCTGTCCGCTGCGCTACAAGTACGCGCGCGTACTGCGCATCCCCACCGAGCAGACCGTGCACCAGCGCTTCGGCATCGTCGTGCACCAGGTGCTCGAGCGCTACCACGCCGACGGCGCCCACACGCTCGCGCAGATGCTCGCGCTGCTCGACGCCGGCTGGCGGCGCGCCGGCTTCGGCGAGTCACAGCGCGACCGCGAGCTGTTCGCGAAGGCGCGCGACGCGCTCACGCGCTACCACGCGCGGCTCGCCGAAGAGCGCGCCGAGCCGGTCTGGTTCGAGCGCCAGTTCTCGTTTCGCATCGGCCCACACCATCTGCGCGGGCGCGTCGATCGCGTCGATCGCGTCGGGGAGCTCGCCGGCGAGGCGCCCCCCGCGTACGAGCTGATCGACTACAAGACGTCGCGGCCCAGGAGCGCCGAGCAGCTGCGCGGCGACATCCAGCTGTCGCTGTACGCGCTCGCCGCGCGTGAGGACTGGGGGCTGGAGTCCTCGCGGCAGGCCTACTACTACGTGCTCGACGATCTCAAGGTGCCCGTGCAGCGCGACGAGCAGGACGCGGATTGGGTGACCGGCGTCGTGCTCGACGTCGGAGAGGGGATCCTCGCGCAGGAGTTCGAGCCCACGCCCTCGCGCATGGCCTGCGGGATGTGCGACTACCGGATCGTGTGCCCGGCGGCGGAGACGTAGACGAAGATCCGGCTCCCGGACCCGGCGGTTTCCGCGAAGCAGTGACGGTTGCGCGCTTCTCCATGCGCTCATCGCTTACCCGCCAACTCACACCGGACGGGCTTGCCGATGCCAGCGGCTCCTGAGTAGGACGTCAGGCGGCAGACAGAGGGATGCCGCCGGACGGCTCCTGAGTAGGAGACGCCAGGCGGCAAACAGGGGGATGCCGCCGGCGTAGTTCCAAGATGCAAAACATTGGTGGCTTCGATCGCGAGCCCGCGGAGCGTGGGCGAGCGATCCTCGCGGCTTCGCGAGCGCGGCCGTCCTCCAATTCACGAACAGGAGAATCGACATGAGGAAAATCAAGCTCGTCGGCGCCGGTCTGGCGGCGGCGACGATACTCGGCGCCGGCTTGTCAGCTTCGGCTCAGGCGCAGCCGTTACCGGAATTCAAGTTCGAAAACGTGCTATCGGGTACCAGCAGCACGGCAAAGATCTACACCGCGGAAATCACGTCCGTGGCCTGCAAAGCGGGCAAACTCAAACTCACCGTCGCCAAAAACACGTTCGCCGTCAGCCTGACCGAATGCAACGAGGGTGGCGAAGAATGTCACAGCTTAGGCGACGCGGCGGGCGCGGTCTTAATAACCGGCGAATGGCGTCTCGTGAGACTCGCGTCAGAACGCGTCGGGTTGTGGCTGTTACCGGCGGAACTGCACGTCGAATGTCCCAAAGGGCTCGTCAAGTTATTCATGGTCAAAGGAAGCGCGCTGGGGTCGCTCACGCCGATCTTAAGCCTCACGTCAGAACTGGAACTCGTGCTCAAAGCGCCCAGCGGCAAACAGGAAATCAGCGAATACGAAACCGACACCAAAGGCGAAAAAGCGAAAGCTGGAATCGAAGTATCTCAGGAAGGAGGCAAAGCCAAAGCCGGCGGCATCGAACTGACCGAAGCGAAGCTGAAAGTCGGCGCGGAAGTCACGATCCTCGAAACGACATGAGCGAGCTCTAGCGAAGGCGAAGCCACTGGCCACGGTCGCGGAGCACGCGCGCGCCGCGCGGCGTGCCTCGCGGCCGTACGGCGCCCGTGGTTGTCACGGCCGTACGCGGCGGCTGCCCGCGGCCGGCTGCTATTTACCCTCGCGCCCGCGCTGGCGCAGAAACCGCTGGAATTCGCTCGCGATGATGTCGCCCGACGGCAACTCCTCGGGCGCGATCTGCTCTTCGCTGTCCGCCGCGGCCTCCAGACGCTCGACGAACGCCTGGATGTCCGGGTCGCTGCGCACCGCGAGGCCCACCTGACGTTCGTAGTCCGCCGCGGAGGACTCGAGCTCGGAGACGTCGACGGACACGCCGATCAGCACTTCCACGCGACGCAGCAGCGCCAGCGCCGCCTTCGGGTTGGCCGCCGCCGCGACGTAGTGCGGCACCGACGCCCACAGGCTCGCCGACGGCAAGCCCGCCTGCGCGCACGCGGTGTGCAGCACGCCGACGATGCCCGTCGGGCCCTCGTAGCTGGACGCCTGGATGCCGACCCGCTCGAGCAGGCCCGCGTCGGAGGCGTGGCCGCTCATCGCGACCGGGCGCGTGTGCGGCACGTCGCCGAGCAGTGCGCCGAGCGAGACGACCACCTGCACGCCCAGCGCCTCCGCGAGATCGACGATGTTGGAGCTGAACGTGCGCCAGCGCATCGACGGCTCGACGCCCTGAACCAGCACGAGGTCGCGCGGCGCGCGCGGCACGCTCGCTTCGAAGATCTCGACCGTCGGCCACTCGATCTCGCGTTGGCCGAGCTCGGAGCGGTCGTCCTCGTCGAAGCAGATTCGCGGGCGGTTCGCCGGAAAGTCGTAGAACTCCTCCGAGTCGATCCGCGCGAAACGCTTCGCGTCCAGCGCCGAGGCCAGGAACGCGACGGCGCTCGAGGCCGCGTCGCCCGCGTCGTTCCAGCCCTCGAACGCGCACACCATCGCCGGGGCCCTCAGGCCGTCCGGACGCCGGTCCCAGATCAGGGGCTGCATCCGAACCACCGTACATCATGGGGCGATGCCCGCCGCCACGCGTTCCTCACTCGATTCCCCGGCTGAGCAGCCTCAGACCGTCGCCACGCTGCGCGCCGACGACGTCGTCGACGCCGTGTTCGCGTGCACGCGCAAGCAGCGCCAGATCTCGCGCGCCGGCACCCCGTACCTGACGCTCGAGCTGCGCGACAGCACCGGCGGGATCCGCGCGCGCGCCTTCCGCGAAGCCGACGTGCTCGCCGGGCGCGTCGAGCGTGGCCAGCTCGTGCGCGTGCGCGGGCGCGTGCAGCGCTTCCGCGACGAGCTGCAGATCGAGCTGCGCGCGATCGAGCCGGCCGCGGGCGTCGACGCCGACCCCGCGCGCTTCCTGCCGACCGCCTACCGCGACCGCGACGAGCTGGAAGGCTTCCTCGAGCATCTCGCGCGCGAGGTCTACGACCCCGCGCTGAAGGGGCTGCTCGAAGCTCTGCTCGGCGATGCGGCGCTACGCGAGCGGATGCGCATGGCGCCCTGCACGCTGCCGGCCCAGCCCGGCGCGGCGCGCGCGCCCTCCGGCCACCACGCCTATCTCGGCGGGCTGCTCGAGCACACCGTCGCGGTCGCCACGCTCGCGCTCGAGCTGTGCACGCTGCATCCGCGCCTCGATCGCGACCTGCTGCTCTGCGCCGCGATCGTGCACGACCTCGGCAAGACGCGCGAGTTCACGTACGGCGCCGAGATCGCGCGCAGCCGCGAGGGCGCGCTGCTCGGGCACGTCGAGCTCGGACTGCGCGTGATCGCCGGGCACGCACCCGCGTCCTTGGACGAGCATCGCCGGCTCGCGCTCGAGCACTGCGTGATCCTGCACCACGGGCCCGACTCCGCATCGGGTCAGCGGTTCGCCTCGCCGGAGGCGCTGGCGCTGTATCGGCTCAACGCGCTCGACGCTCAAGTCAAGGGCGCGCTCGAGCACGGCGTCAGCTGATCGCGGCAGCCCCGAACGAGCCGCGACCGCCGCCGCGGCCCGACTCGGTGTGAAGGGGTCGGCAAAAGACCGCCGCGTGCGTGGCGACTCGCAGGAATCCCATGGCATTCCACAGCGCCTGTTTGTCCTCGGGATCGACGCGCGCCCTGCCCGTGTGCCTGCTCGGCCGTTGCAGCGGCATCGGCTCGCCGGGGCGCTCGCGCGGGGACACGGCGAGCCGCCCGGAGCCGGTCAAGCGGGCTCGGCGCGATGCCGATAGGTGTCTGTGATGGGCGATTACGCCACGCCAACCGTTGCCGCGCCGGCGGACGTCGGATCGGACGTCGTCGAGAACGAGCGCCGCAAGAACGGCCCGCGGACGAGCGAGCAGGAGCAGAAGGGCCTGTATCCGCCCCGCCACACGGGGCGCTCGCAGCGGATGATCGGCCAGGTCGTCGTCGACCTCGGGCTCGCCGACGCGGAGACGATCGAGGAGGGCGTCGCCGCCGCGCGTGCCCAGGGCCGGCCCACCGGCGTCGTGCTCGTCGAGCGCGGCATCCTGCGCCACGATCAGCTCGCACGCGTCGTCGCCGAGCGCTTCGGCCTGGACTTCGTCGATCTGACGGCCTACGACCTCGACATGGGCGCCGTCAGCCTCGTGTCGATCCAGGCCGCCAAGCGCTACCAGGCCGTGCCCGTCGGCTTCACCGACGACGGCGCGCTGCTGCTCGCGATGGCCAACCCCACGAACGTGCTGACGATCGACGACATCGGCATGATGACCGGCCGGCGCATCCGGCCCGCCGCCGCCTCCGTCGAGGACCTCAGCCTGCTGCTCGCGCGGCTGTCGCGCATGGACGAGTCGATCGAGGACATCGTCGACGAGCACGCCGAAGAAGAGGGAGAGCAGGTGTCGGTCGACGAGGCCGACAGCGACGCGCCCGTGATCAAGCTCGTGCACTCGATCGTCGCCGAGGCGATCCAGCAGGGCGCCTCCGACATCCACGTCAACCCCGAGGAGGGCGACACGCGCGTGCTGTTCCGCGTCGACGGCGTGCTCGCGCCCGCCGCCACGATCAAGCGGCGCATGGCGATGGGCGTCGTCTCGCGCATCAAGATCATGGCCGACCTCGACATCTCCGAGCGTCGCGTGCCGCAGGACGGGCGCTTCGCGCTGACCGTCGACGGGCGCCGCGTCGACATCCGCGTGGTCACGCTGCCGCTCGTCAACGGCGAGGGCGTCGTCATGCGCATCCTCGACCAGGGCGGCGGCGTCGTCATCAAGGGCCTGGAGTCGCTCGACATGCAGGGCGCCGAGCTCGAGCGCTTCGCCGGCGCGATCAAGCGCCCC
>JASLHP010000069.1 GCA_030149625.1 Solirubrobacteraceae bacterium | reverse complement strand
GAGCCTGATCGACGAGCTCGGTCTCGAGCTCGTCAGTGGCCATGACGCTGCGCAAGCGCACGTGCGCTGGGTGCACAGCACCGAGCTCGAGGACCCGACGCCTTGGCTGCGCGGCGGAGAGCTGCTGCTGACGACTGGGATCCAGCTGAACGGTCCAAAGAGCCAGCGTGAGCTGATCGACAGGCTCGCCGACCATCGCATCGCCGGGCTCGGCTTCGGCACTGGCTTCAAGCACAAGCGGCTGCCGGCGGCGCTCGTTACGGCGGCGCGCAAGCGCTCGTTCCCGCTGTTCGAGGTGCCCTACGAGCTGCCGTTCATCGCGATCACCGAGCGTGCCTTCGCGCAGCTGGTCAACGAGCGCTACGAAATGCTGCAGCGCAACATGGCCGGCGACGTGCTGGCGGAGGCGCTCACCGGCCACTTGTACCCGGAGGAGCTACAGGCGCGGCTGCGTCCGTTCGGGATCGGCGAGCAGGCGGCGGTGCTCGCGTTCTCGCTGGATGACCCGAGCGCGGCGGCGGCGCCGCTGGAACGCGCGCTGGAACGCGAGCGCGTGAGCAACCTCGTGGCGATCCGGGCGGGACTGCTGTGCGCGGTGATCGACCCCGGCGGGCGTGACCCGATCGAGCTGGCGGGAGCTCTGCGCACGCAGCTGGGCGCGCGCTTCGGCGAGGTGCGCGCGGCGGCCAGCAGGGGCGGAGCGGCGCACTCGCTGAGGCTCAGCTTCCACGAGGCGCGCTGCGCGCTGGAGGCGGTGCGCCTGCAGAACGGGACCGCGCCCGAGGTCGCCTCCTACCGCGATCTCGGCGCCTTCCAACTGCTGCTGTCGCTGCAGGACGACGACGCGCTGCTCTCCTACTGCCGCGGCGTGCTCGGCCCGGTGGAGCAGGACGAGGGCGACTACGCCGAGCAGCTGCTGCGCGCGCTGGACATGTTCATCTAACACAACCGCCACTGGGAGAAGGCGGCTGGCGCGCTGTACTGCCACCGCCACACGCTGCGCTACCGCGTGCGGCGCGTGGAGCAGCTGACGGGCCGCGACTTCTCGAGCGCCCGCGATCGCATCGAGTTCTGGCTGGCGTTGCGCGGCCGGGAGCTCGCAAGGTGATGAGTTTTTTGATGAAGACGAACCGGCCGAGCGCCCCGGCGCGGCCGGGCGCCACGGAGAAACGGAGCCCGCTGCGATGAGAATCGGTGTGCCGAGCGAGATCAAGCAGGACGAGTACCGCGTGGCGATCACGCCGGCGGGCGTGCGCGAGCTGACGGCGCGCGGGCACGAGGTGCTCGTGCAGGCGGGCGCGGGCGAGGGCAGCGCGATGGGCGACGAGCAGTTCGCGGCGCAGGGCGCGCGGATCGTGCCGGACGCGCAGGCGGTGTTCGCGCAGGCCGAGCTCGTGCTGAAGGTCAAGGAGCCGCAGCCGGTCGAGGTCGCGATGCTGCGCGCGGGGCAGACGCTGTTCACGTACCTGCACCTCGCGGCCGAGCCGGAGCTCGCGCGCGGGCTGCAGGAGTCGGAGGCGACGTGCATCGCGTACGAGACGGTCGAGGACGACGCCGGGCGCCTGCCGCTGCTCGCGCCGATGAGCGAGGTCGCGGGGAAGATCGCGACGCAGGCGGGCGCGTTCATGCTGGAGAAGCCGCTCGGCGGGCGCGGGATCCTGCTCGGCGGTGTGCCGGGCGTCGCGGCGGCGACGGTGCTCGTGATCGGCGGCGGCGTCGTCGGGATGAACGCGGCGTTCATCGCGATCGGGATGGAGGCGGACGTGTTCGTGTTCGACCGCTCGATCGACCGCCTGCGCGAGCTCGAAGTCGCGTTCGCGGGGCGCGCCTCGACGGTCTACTCCTCGACGCTCGCGATCGAGGAGATGCTGCCGGCGGCGGACCTCGTGATCGGCGCGGTGCTCGTGCACGGCGGACGCGCGCCGCACGTGGTGACGCGCGAGCAGCTGAAAGTGATGAAGCCGGGTGCGGTGCTCGTCGACGTCTCGATCGATCAGGGCGGCTGCTTTGAGACCTCGCGCCCGACGACGCACTCGCACCCGACGTACGAGGTCGACGGGATCGCGCACTATTGCGTGACGAACATGCCGGGCGCGGTGCCGATCACCTCGACGTATGCGCTGACGAACGCGACGCTGCCATACGCGATCGAGCTGGCCGAGCGCGGCGTGGAGGACGCGCTCGAGCACGTGCCGGGGCTGCGCGGCGGTCTGAACGTGCGGCGCGGCGAGATCACGCACCCCGCGGTGGCGGAGGCGCTCGCGGAACGCGCCGTAGACTGAGGACAATCCCGGAACCCGGTGGAGGAGAGGCAAGATGGCGAGCGCTGCGGAGACCCTGAGCAACTTCATCGACGGCGAGCGCGTCGTGGCCGGCGGCGGGACCGAAGCGGTGCTCAATCCGGCCACCGGAGAGGAGATCGCGCGCGCGCCGATCTCGACTCCCGAGGAAGTGGACCGCGCGGTGAGGGCCGCGCGCGGCGCGTTCGACGGCTGGTCGAGCACGACACCGGCGCAGCGCGCGCAGGCGCTGCTCGCGATCGCGGATCTGGTGGAAGCGCACGGCGAGGAGCTCGCGCGGACAGAGGCGCTGAACGCGGGCAAGCCGATCGAGGCGGTCAAGAGCGACGAGATCCCGGTGATGGCCGACAACCTGCGCTTCTTCGCGGGCGCGGCGCGCTGCCTGGAGGGCCGCGCGGCGGGGGAGTACATGGAGGGCTACACCTCGTTCACGCGCCGCGAGGCGATCGGCGTGATCGCGCAGGTGACCCCGTGGAACTACCCGCTGATGATGGCGATCTGGAAATTCGGACCGGCGCTGGCGGCGGGCAACACCGTCGTGCTGAAGCCCGCGGAGACGACGCCGATGACGACGCTTCGCCTCGCGGAGCTGGCGGCGGACGTTCTCCCCAAGGGCGTGCTCAACGTCGTCGCCGGCCCTGGCCGCCCGACGGGCGAGGCGCTGATCGGCCACCCGGATGTCGACATGGTCGCGCTGACGGGGTCGGTGGAGACCGGCAAGCACCTCGCGCGCACCGCGGCGGACACGCTCAAGCGCGTGCACCTGGAGCTCGGCGGCAAGGCGCCGGTCGTCGTGTTCGACGACGTGAGCCTCGAGAGCGCGCTCGAGACGATTGCCGGCACCGGCTACTACAACGCCGGGCAGGACTGTACGGCGGCGACGCGCGTGCTCGCGTCGAGCAGCGTCTACGACGAGGTCGTAAACGGACTCGCGGGTCAGGCTCGGGGGCTCGTGCTCGGTGACACGCTCGCGCCGGAGACGACGCTGGGCCCGGTCAACTCCAAGCGCCAGCGCGAGCGCGTCGAGGGCTTTCTCGCGCGTCGGCCCGAGCACGCCGAGATCGTCACCGGTGGCAAGGCTCCGGAGCGTTCGGGCTTCTACGTCGAGCCGACAGTCGTCGCGGGGCTGCGGCAGGACGACGAGATGATCCAGAGCGAGATCTTCGGCCCGGTGATCACAGTGCAGCGGTTCGCGGACGAGGAGCAGGCGATCGCATGGGCCAACGCGACCCGCTATGGCCTCGCCTCGTCGGTGTGGACACGCGACGTCGGCCGCGCGCTGCGCGTGTCGAAGGCGCTGCGGTTCGGCTGCGTGTGGATCAACGACCACATACCGCTCGTCTCGGAGATGCCGCACGGCGGCTTCAAGGAGTCCGGCTACGGCAAGGACCTGAGCATGTACGGCGTCGAGGACTACACGGTCGTCAAGCACGTGATGGCCAACATCTCCTAGCCTCGGGCACCGCACGCCAGTGATCGACCATGGCCTGCCGCTGCGTGAGCAGGACCTCGACCCCGATCCGCTGCGTCAGTTCGAGCGTTGGTTCGCCGAGGCGGCCGCGGCGGGCGTGCGCGAACCGGAGGCGGCGGCGGTGGCGACGGCCTCCGCCGATGGGGCGCCGTCGGTGCGGATGGTGCTGGTGAAGAGCTTCGACGAGCGCGGCTTCGTGTTCTTCTCCAACCACGCGAGCCGCAAGGGCAGAGAGCTCGCGGAGAACCCGCGCGCGGCGCTGATGTTCCACTGGGACCCACTCGGTCGCCAGGTGCGGTTGGAGGGATCGATCGAACACACGAGCGCGGAGGAGACGGCCGCGTACGTACGCAGCCGCGCTCGCGGCAGTCAGCTGAGCGCGCTCGCCTCGCCCCAGAGCCGGCCGGTGGCGAGCCGCGAGCAGCTCGAGCGGCGCGTGGCCGAGCTGCGGGAACGCTACGGCGACGGCGAGCTGCCGCTGCCGGAAGCTTGGGGCGGCTTTCGCCTGGAGCCGCGGAGCATCGAGTTCTGGCAGCAGCGTCATGATCGCCTGCACGATCGGCTCCGCTACCGGCGCGTGGATGGCGGCGGCTGGACGATCGAGCGCCTCGCGCCCTGAGAGCGAGCTGCAAATGGGCAAGCCGCCGGCGTGGGCATCGATCGTGCAGGGGCGAGCGCGGACCGGCGAGCCTGCTACGGTCAGGCCACGGGCGGCGCAGTCGCTCGCGGGGTTCTTTGTCTTTGTTGGCGCTTCAGACGCGCGGATGGGGTCAGTCGAATCTCCATCCGCAGCGGCGGCCCATAGGCCGCCAGAGGGAGCATCAACACATGAAGCATGAGACTTTTGCCGATCTTGGCGTGTCCGCGGTCGTCGTAGACGAGCTTGCCAAGCGCGGGATCGACGCGCCGTTCGCCGTACAGAAGCTCGTCATCCCGGATGTGCTCGCCGGCCACGACGTGCTCGCCCAATCGCCTACCGGCTCTGGCAAGACGCTGGCGTTTGGGGTGCCGCTGGTCGAGCGCCTGAAGGACTCCGACGCGCGTCCGTCAGCGCTCGTGCTCGCGCCGACGCGGGAGCTGGCGCTCCAGATCGTCGAGGACCTGCGCCCGCTCGCCCACGCCCGTGCCCTGTCGATCGCGGCGGTGTATGGCGGCGCCGGCATCGTCAAGCAGGCGCGACTGGCCGCGCGAGCGCACATCCTCGTAGCCACGCCGGGTCGGCTGCTCGACCTGATCGACCGCAAAGACGTCTCGCTGAGCAAGGTCCGCGTGCTGGTGCTCGACGAGGCCGACCGCATGCTCGACATGGGCTTTCGTCCGGTGGTCGAGCGCATCGTGAAGATGACCGCCGCCGAGCGCCAGACGCTGCTCTTCTCGGCGACGCTCGAGGGCGAGGTCGGGCGCATCGCCAAGGCCTACACCTCGAATCCACGTCGCCACGAGCATGCGCACTCGGCTGAACGAAAGGGCGACGTGGAGCACCGCTTCGTGACGGTCAGCCACGATGGCAAGGTGGCGCGACTCGTCTCCGAGCTGGGTGACGCAGAGCGCGGGCTGACGCTCGTGTTCGTGCGCACGAAGCGCGGTGCCGACCGGCTCGTCAAGCGGCTGGCGTCCAACAGCGTGCGGGCCGTCGCGATGCACGGCGACAAGTCCCAGGGCCAGCGCGAGCGCGCGCTCGCGAGCTTCGAGGCCGGGGTGGTGGACACGCTCGTCGCCACCGACGTCGCCGCGCGAGGCATCGACGTGGCTGGGATCACGCACGTGATCAACTACGACATCCCGGCGACGCGCGAGGACTACGTGCACCGCATCGGGCGTACCGCACGAGCCGGCGCGAGCGGCGTCGGCGTGACGCTGGTCGCGCACGACCAGACGCGGGAGCTCGCTGGCATGGTCGGGGAGCTCGGGCTCGAGCGTGAGCTCGGGCTGGCCGGCATCGTCGCGAAGGATCGTCCACGCGCGGATGCGCGCGGCGGCGACCGGCGCTTGGCCCAGCCACGAGGCGCCGCCAAGCGTCAGCCGAGCGGCTCGCGCGCTCGCTCCAGGCGCGCCGGGCGTGCCGCGGGCCGTTCGGGTTAGCGCCGGCCGCATTAGTTTCAGCCGGACGGTCAGCTACTGTCGCTGCGCATGACAGAGCCGCATGCGGATAACCCGGGAGCTGAGGCGGGGGCCAACGGCCACTCGGCGGAGGCCGGTTCAGAGGCCGACCTGCTGACGCATTACGACATCCTGCGGCTGCGCGCGCCGAACCCGGGGCTGCTGACCCTGTCGGGGACGAACACGTGGCTCGTGGGCAGGGGGCCGACGTGGGTCGTCGACCCCGGACCGCTGCTCGACGAGCACCTCGAGCGGCTGTTCGCGGCGATCGACGCGCGCGGCGGGCTCGGCGGCGTCGCGCTCACCCACGATCACCACGATCACGCCGAAGCGGTCGGTGCGCTGCTCGAGCGCTACCCCGCGCCGTTGGCGGCCGGACGCGGCGTGGCCGACGTGCGCCTCGGCGAACGCGTGCGCTTCGGTCCGTTCGAGGCTGTCGCGACGCCCGGGCACGCCGCCGATCACTTCGCTCTCGTCGGCGACGGAGCTTGCTTCACCGGCGATGCCGTGCTCGGCGAGGGCAGCGTGTTCATCAGCCCCTACAGGGGCGCGATGGCCGGCTACCTGCTCGCGCTCACGCGGCTGCGTATGCGTGAGGACTTCAACGTGCTGTGCCCTGGACATGGGCCGCCGGTATGGGATGCGCAGGCGCGACTCGAAGAGTACGTGTCACATCGTCTGGACCGCGAACACAGCCTCATCATCGCGCTGGGCGAGGGCAAGCGCACGATCGAGGAGTTGCTGAACGCGGTCTGGCCGGAGGTCTCCGAGTCGCTGCGCCCGCTCGCCACCGCCACGCTCGCGGCTCACCTCGACAAGCTCGACGAAGAGCAGATCCTGCCCGACGGCGTCGAGCGTCCGCGGTTCGAACGGACCGAGTGGTGAGCGCGTCCGAGGCATCGCGCGCAGACGCCACCGGCGCGCCGCCGCTGGGCGTATTCGGCTCGCACCCGACCACGATCGACTCGCCGTTTCCGCCGATCGCCGACTATGGCTTCCTCTCGGACTGCCACACGTGTGCGCTCGTCGCCTCCGACGGGTCGATCGAGTGGATGTGCCTGCCGCACTTCGACTCGCCCTCCGTGTTCGGGGCGATCCTCGACCGCGGCGCCGGCAGCTGGCGAGTCGGTCCCTATGGCGTCTACGTGCCCGCGGGGCGGCGCTACATCCCCGGCACGAACATCATCGAGACGACCTGGATGACGCCGCAGGGTTGGCTGCGGGTGGTGGAGGCGCTCACGATCGGCCCCTGGCACGACAACAAGCACGGCTCGAGCCATACGCGTCCGCCCACCGACTATGACGCCGATCACCTGGTGGTGCGCATCGTGGAATGCATCCAGGGTCAGGTGCAGGTCGAGATCGTATGTGAGCCGATGCTCGACTATGGAGCGACTGCGGCGACGTGGACGGTCGTGCAGAGCGGCGAGGAGGGCGTTTGCATGATGGACGCCACGGACGAGGTGACCGCGTTCAGGCTGTTCAGCGACATTCGCATGGGCATCGAGGGAAACCGCGCGCACGGCCGCCACACGATGCAGGAAGGCGAGAAGCGATTCTGCGCGCTGTCCTGGACGGAGGGACGCGCCGGCCCGCACACGATCGCGCAGGCCGAGGAACACATGCAGCGCACGGCTCACTTCTGGCGCGAGTGGCTCGCCGAAGGCACCTACCCGGACCATCCGTGGCGCTTCCAGCTCCAGCGCTCGGCGCTGGCGCTGAAGGGGCTGACGTTCATGCCCACCGGCGCGCTCGTGGCGGCCGCCACGACATCGCTGCCGGAGACTCCGCATGGCGAGCGCAACTGGGACTACCGCTACTGCTGGATGCGCGACGCGTCGTTCACGCTGTGGGGACTGCACGCGCTCGGCTTGAACTGGGAGGCGGACGACTTCGTCCAGTACGTAGCCGACATGGAGCGCAACGAGGACGGCTCGCTGCAGATCATGTATGGGATCAAGGGCCAGAAGGACCTCACCGAGTCGACGCTCGAGCACCTCAAGGGCTATGAGGGAGCGCACCCGGTGCGCGTCGGCAACGGCGCCTACAACCAGCGCCAGAACGACGTCTTCGGGGCGGTGCTCGACTCGGTGTACCTGCACTCCAAGAAGCGCGACCACATCCCCGAGCGGCTGTGGCCGGTGCTGGCCGACCAGGTGCACTGCGCGGCCGCAGCCTGGAAGGAGCCCGACCAGGGCATCTGGGAGGCGCGCGGAGAGCCCCGCCACTACGTCTCCTCGAAGCTGATGTGCTGGGTGGCGATGGACCGTGGCGCGCGTCTGGGGGAACGGCGCGGGCATATCGCGAACGCCGAACAGTGGCAGGCACTGGCTGATGAGATTCGCGACGAGATCCTCGACAAGGGCGTGGACAAGCGCGGCGTCTTCCGCCAGCACTACGACACCGACGCGCTCGACGCCTCCACGCTGCTCGTGCCGCTGGTGCGCTTCCTCGGCCCCGAGGACGAGCGCGTGCGCGCGACCGTGATGGCGATCCGCGACGAGCTCACCGACGGTGGCCTCGTGCTGCGCTACCGCACGGAGGAGACCGACGACGGCCTCCACGGCGAGGAGGGCACGTTCCTCTTGTGCTCCTTCTGGCTCGTCTCGGCGCTGTCGGAGATCGGCGAGCATCGCGAAGCCGAGCACCTGTGCGAGCGCCTGCTCTCCTACGCCTCGCCGCTCGGGCTCTACGCGGAGGAGCTCGAGGCGTCATCCGGTCGCCATCTCGGCAACTACCCGCAGGCGTTCACGCACCTAGCGCTGATCAACGCGGTCACGCACGTGATCAACGATCAATAGCCGTGCCGCCCCGCTAGGGGCGTCCTCGGCGGAACCCATCGCCGTGCCGCCCCGCTAGGGGCGTCCTCGGCGGAACCCATCGCCGTGCCGCCCCGCCAAGGGCGTCCTCGGCGGAACCCATCGCCGTGCCGCCCCGCCAAGGGCGTCAATACCCGGGCTCGCCCGGAAGCACGATGCGCGCGACCTCGCCTTCGAGCAGCACGCGCGGCTGCACCGGCTGCACCTCGCGCCCGCGGGCGTAGGCCATCAGCGACTGCACTGACGAGAAGTCGCCGAGCTGCTCGAGGTGCTTGATCGTCGGGAACACCAGCTGGATCGTGCGGGCGGCGTTGGCCTCGAGCGCCGAGGCTGGCGTGAACCAGCCGAGATCGACGCACTCCTCGCCGTCCACGCGCGGCGCCTGCGCGGATGGCAGCTCTGCGAGGAAGAAGTGCGTGTCGAAGCGAATCCGCACCTCGGCCGGCGTGATCCAGCGCGAGAACTCGACGAGCTCCGCGGGTCCCGCCAGGACGATCGCGGCCTCCTCGCGCAGCTCGCGAAGCGCGGCCACGCGGTGCGCGTCATCGCCGTCGCCCTCGCCGGCGTCGACGGCGCCTCCGGGAAACACCCACACGCCGCCCATGAAGCGCGCGTGCGGCGTGCGCTTGACGAGCAGCACCTCAAGCTTCTGGGAGCCGCCGCGCAGCAGGATCACGCTCGCGGCTTGGCGTGGGGCCGTCGCGGGGCCCGGGTTGTACGTCTCGCCTGGCCCCGGACGCTCGCTCTCCTCAGACGCGCGCATCGACTGACCTTACCGGCCGCTAATCTTTCGCGCATGAGCGAGATCGAGGCACCCCAAGGATGAGCACGGCAACCGAGACGCTGCAGCGCTGGATCTGCGAGTCCTGCGGCTACATCTATGACCCCGACGAGGGCGACCCGGACGGAGGCATCCCGGCCGGCACCGCGTTCGAGGACATCCCCGACACTTGGTTCTGTCCCGTGTGCGGTGCGCGCAAGCGCGACTTCACCCTCTACGAGGACTAGCCAGGGGTCTGCTGAGCGGCGCGATGCGGCGTCCTCGTTCCGCTCGCGTGCGCAGCACGTCACGCTCGCTGCGTCCTTGCTTCGCTTGCCCAGCAGCCCTAGGCGCGCTTGACAACGAGTAGGCCATGACGGAATGGGACCGGCTGCTCGCGCTCGACGCGGAGCGTGTGTGGCATCCATATGGGGCGTTGCCGGCGGCGATGGCGTCGCTGCCCGTGGTCTCGGCCGAGGGCGTGCGGCTGCGTTTGGCCGACGGGCGCGAGCTGATCGACGGGATGGCTTCGTGGTGGTGCGCGATCCACGGCTACCGGCACCCCGCGCTCGACGCGGCGCTGCGCGAGCAGCTGGACAAGATGGCGCACGTGATGTTCGGCGGGCTCACGCACGGGCCCGCGATTGGGCTCGCCGAGCGACTGCTCGCGCTCGCGCCGGCGGGCCTCGAGCGGGTGTTCTTCGCCGACTCGGGCTCGGTCTCGGTCGAGGTGGCGATCAAGCTGTGCCTGCAGTACCAGCGCGCGCTCGGGCGTGGCTCGCGCACGCGCATGCTGACCGTCAAAGGCGGCTATCACGGAGACACCGCCGGCGCGATGGCGGTGTGTGACCCGGTGACGGGGATGCACAGCGTGTTCGCGGGCGTGCTCGCGCGGCACGTGTTCGCGGAGCGCCCGCCCGACGGTTTCGAGGCGGGGCTCGACGAGCGCTGGGCCGATCGCGTGCGCGAGCTCGCCGCGCGCCACGAGCACGAGCTCGCGGGCGTGATCCTCGAGCCGGTCGTGCAGGGCGCCGGCGGCATGCGCTTTCACGCGCCGGAGTGCGTGGCGCTGATGCGGCGCGTGTGTGACGAGCACGGCCTGCTGCTGGTGCTCGATGAGATCGCCACCGGCTTCGGGCGCAGCGGCGCGATGTTCGCGGCCGAGCACGCCGGTGTGGAGCCGGATGTGATGTGCGTGGGCAAGGCGCTGACGGGCGGCTACATGACGCTCGCGGCGATGCTCTGCACGCCGCGGGTCGCGCAGGTTGTCTGCGCGGGCGAGGGCGGAGGTCTGATGCACGGCCCGACGTTCATGGCGAACCCGCTTGCCTGCGCTGTCGCGTGCGCGTCGCTGGATCTGCTCGAGCGTGGCGAGTGGCGCGCGCAGGTGGCGGGAATCGAAGCTGGGCTGCGCGACGGGCTCGCGCCGGCCCGTGAGCTCGCGGGAGTCAGCGACGTGCGCGTGCTTGGCGCGATCGGCGTGATCGAGCTAGAGCGTCCGGTGGACGTCGCGGCCGCGACGGCGGCCGCCGTCGCGCACGGCGTCTGGCTGCGTCCGTTCGGACATCTGATCTACGCGATGCCGCCGTATGTGATCGCCGAGCGGGAGCTCGCGACGCTGAGCGCCGCGATGGTTCAGGCCGCGGTCAGCGCTTGCGCTTCTTCGGCTCGAT
>JASLHP010000040.1 GCA_030149625.1 Solirubrobacteraceae bacterium | reverse complement strand
GCGACCCCGACGACGTCGTTGGGCCACTTGATCCACGCTCGCTCTCCCGCGACGTCACAAACGGCGACCGCCGCGATCAACGGCAGCAGCGGCGGCACCTCGCGCAGCAGCAACGAGGCCAGCAGCGAGCTTCCCGCGGGCGCCAGCCAGCGCCGCCCCTGGCGCCCGCGCCCGGCGGTCTGCTCGGCGGCCGTGACCAGCGTCCCGTGCGGCGCGCCCGCGAACGCGAGCTCGCGCGCGCGCTCGTTGGTCGAGCCGGTGCGGCGCAGATGCAGCCGTGGCTGGCCGACGCTTGGGGCTGGGTGTGCCTGGGCGCAGGCCTCGTCACTCACGCCCGGCGCACGGTCAGCTCGTCGTCGGGGCCGGCGCCCAACAGCTCGGCGGCGGAGCCGCGGTTGACGGCGAGCGCGACCATCCGTGTAGCGTCCTCATAGATCAGCAGCTCGCCGGGAGTGACCTCGGCGAAGGTGGCGGCGTAGCGCGCGGTGCGCACGGCGCCTGCGTGGCTGATCGTCAGCGTCTCGCCAGGCATCGCGCCAAGCCCGAGCAGCTGTTCCTCGGTCGCATCCAGGATCAAGTTGCCGAACGTGTCACCGCGCAGCACGTGCACCGTCAGCGTGTTGTCGCTGAGCTGCGCGGTGGGCAGCCCGACGCGGCGCAGCTGCTCCACCGGCAGTGGGTCGCCGACCGAGCTCAGTGGCTCTCCCGCCGCCAGCGCCGCGGCGACCGGCGCGAAGATGTCACGTCCGTGGAACGTCCGCGACACGGGCTCCAAGCGCTCCGGCGACTGACCGATGTCGACTGCCTCGGCGACTCCCGCGAGCCGCTCGGCGGCGGGCATCAGCAGACCGTTGTCGGGACCCACGAGCAGGTGTTCCTGCTCGACCGTCCGCAGAGCTACGGCGCGCCGCGCGTGACGGCCGACGGCGCTGACGCCCGGGTCGACGATCGCGAGATGAACGCCCGCGGGCAGGAACGGCAAGGCCGAGCGCAGCACGATCGCGCCGGAGCGCACATCGTGGCGCGGGATCGCATGCGTCAGGTCGATGACACGGGCACTCGGGCAGCGACGCGCGATCACGCCGTGGCACACGCCCACGAACTCGTCGAGCAGGCCGTAGTCGGAAAGGAAGGTGATGACGGGTGAGAGCGCTCTATCGGCCATCTGTCGCTCGAGACGCGGCGTCGGCGAGGAGGGCGGCGATCATACCCTCGACGTCGTACGGATCGGCCTCGATCAGCGGCTCCAATCCTGCCTCGCGCAGCGCCGTGCTCGTCACCGGACCGATCGAGACGATGCGCGTGCCGGGCGAGAGCCCGTCGTCGCCCGCGGCCCGCAGGAAGAAGCGCACCGTCGAGGACGAGGTGAAGGTCACGTAGTCGGCCTCGCGCACGTCTTTCAGGGTCTGTGGCGAGAGCGGCTCGGCGACGGTCTCGTAGAGCTCGAGGACGTCCACCTGGACGCCGCGTGCACGCAGTGCGTCGGGCAACACGTCGCGTGCCGCGCGGGCGCGCGCGATCAGCGCGCGCTTCGCCGGTACGTCGGCGAGCGCGTGTACGAGCGACTCGGCGACCGCGCGCTCGGGCAGCACGTCGGCGACGATGCCCCGCTCGGCCAGCGCCCGCGCCGTGGCCGCGCCAATCGCCGCGATCCGCGCTCCCGCGAGTGCGCGCGCGTCGCCGCGAGGATGGGTGCCGTCGTCGAGGCGCCCGAACAGGCCCTCGACGCCGTTGACGCTGGTCACGCAGATCAGGTCGTAGGGCCTGGGGTCGAGCGTCGCGTGCGCTGGGTCCGACAGCTGCCGCACGCGGATCGCCGGCGTCTGGATGACCTGTGCTCCGAGCGCTTCGAGTTTCTGCGCGAGCGCGCTCGCCTGCGTGCGCGCGCGGGTGACGGCCACCTTCAATCCCCGCAATGGCCGGGGCGCCAGCCATGCGAGCTCCTCGGCGAGCGCGGCCACGGCGCCGACGACGGTGATCGCCGGCGCGCGAACCCGCTCGCGCCGCGCGGTCTTGGCGATCGTCCCCAGGGTCGCGCTGACGGTGCGCTGGGCAGGCAGCGTTCCCGCTTCGACGATCGCGGTGGGCTCGCCGGCGGGGCGCCCGGCATCGATCAGCGAACGGGCGATCTCCTCCAGGCGGCGTACCCCCATATAGAGCACGAGCGTTCCCGGGAAGGCGGCCAGGGCACGCCAATCGACGCCATCCGCGTCCGCGTCCGCGTCGGCGCCGGTATCTGTATCCGGGCCTGGGCCTGGGCCCGGGCCTGGGCCTGGGCCCGTGCTGGTGTCGGCGGGCGCGGCATCCTCGCGGGTCTGGCCGGTGACGAGCGCGACCGCGCGCGCGAGTCCGCGGTGGGTGACGGGAATGCCGGCGTACGCGCTCGCGGCGACCCCTGCCGTGACGCCGGGCACGATCTCGTAGTCGATGCCCGCGGCGCGCAGCGCGAGCGCCTCCTCGCCGCCTCGCCCGAACACGAACGGGTCGCCGCCCTTCAGGCGCACGACGTCGCCACCCGCGCGCGCGCGCTTGACCATCAGCGCCTCGGTCTGCTCCTGGGGAACCGACGGGCCGCCGCCCTCCTTGCCCACGAACAGCAGCTCCGCGTCGGGCCGCGCGCCGTCGAGCGCCGTGCTCGGGATCAGGCGGTCGTACAAGATCACGTCCGCCGCCGCGATCAGCTGCAGCGCGCGCGCCGTCAGCAGGCCCGGGTCGCCGGGTCCGGCGCCGACGAGGTAGACGCGCCCACTCACAGCGCCATCTCCTCAGCCTGTCCCAACAGCTCGGTAGCACCGGCTGCGCCGAGCCGCTCGGCGACGCGCCGCCCGAGTGCCTCTGGGTCATGGAACTCGCCGGCCGAAGCCGGGGGCCGCGCGCCTTCGGCGGGAATCCACGTTTCGGCCAGCTCATCGCTGGCCCACGCCGAGCCGTCCGGAAGCCCGACCCAGGCGCGCAGATGCAGGCAGCCGCGGCGGGTGGGCGCGGCGTAGGCGCCGAGCGGCGTGTGACAGCTCGCATCGAGAGCGCGCGCGAGCGCGCGCTCGGCGAGCAGGCACGCATACGCGTGCGTGTCGGTGATCGTCGCGACCGCCTGGCGCGTGCTCGCATCGTCGGCGCGGCCCTCGAGTGCGATGATTCCTTGGCCGGGCGCCGGCACGAAGTGCTCGGCATCGAGCACGCCGCCGATCTCGGTCTCGCGTCCGAGGCGCTGCAGCCCAGCGCGCGCGAGCACGATCGCGTCGAGGCGTTCGTGTCGGTCGGCGAGCTTGCGCAGTCGCGTGTCGACGTTGCCGCGGATCGCCACCACCTGGAGGTCCTCGCGGATCGCGCGCAGCTGTGCGAGGCGGCGGATGCTGCTGGTGCCCACGCGCGCGCCGCGGGGCAGCGCGTCGAGGCGGTCCGCCCCGCAGATCACGTCCTCGACCGCGGCGCGGGCCGGCGCGCCGAGCAGCGCGAGCCCGTCAGCGAGCTCGCCGGGTACGTCCTTCGCGGAGTGGACCGCAAGGTCGATCTCGCCCGAGGCCAAGGCGTGCTCGAGCTCGGCGACCCAGCGGGACTTGTCGCCGGCCGGCGGTGGCCGACGGGCGCCGCTGGCGGTACGCGACGGGCCGGTGTCCGACTGGCTGGCGACGTCTGCCTGCGCGGGCCGGTCGCGGTCGGGTTGAGGCTCGACGTCTGCGCCGGTGCGTATCGGCACGATCTCGGCGCCACCGAGCATCTCAGAGACCAGCTGCGCCTGTGCCAACGCGAGCGCGCTGCGCCGCGTGCCGATCCGCATCAGCCGGGAATGCGGGGTGGGCGGGCCATCAGCCCGACCGGCGTTGGCGTAGATCGTGCACCTCGGCGAGCTCCGCCGGCGCGGGCTGAGCATCCTGCGCCTCGGCGAGTCCCGGCGAGGCGTCCTCGCGCAGCCCGAACAGCTCGCGCACGAGCTCGAGGCTCGCGTGGCCGCCCGTGCCTGGATGGTTGCGGTCTTCGCCGAGGCTGCGCAGGCGGATCGTGGGCTCGTGCAGCAGGCGGCTCATGACGGCGCGCGCGATCGCCTCGACGCGCGCGAGGTCGCGCTCGGAGGCGGACTCCCAGCGGGCCGAGTTCTCGGCGAGCACCTGCGCGACGATTCCATCGCCGTGGGTGCGCAGCGCGCTGACCGTGGGCAGCACGTCGAGTTGGCCGAGCCAGCGCGCGAAACGCCGAATCTCCTCCTCGACGATCTCGAGCGCCTGCGGCAGCTCCTCGGCACGAGTGCTGAGATTGCGCGCGACGACCGCCTGCAGGTCGTCGATGTCGTAGAGCGTGACGCCGTCGAGCTCGCGGCATGCTGGGTCGACGTCGCGCGGTACGGCGATGTCGATCAACAAGAGCGCTCGTCCGCCGCGCTCGGTCATCACCAGCTCGAGCTCGTCGCGCCCGACGATCGGATGTGGCGAGGAGGTCGAGGACAGGACGATGTCGGCGTGCACGAGCTGGTCGGGCAGTTTGTCGAGTCCCACGACCGAGCCGCCGAAGCGCTGTGCGAGGCTCAGCGCGCGGTCGGCGTGGCGGTTGGCGACGAAGATCGTGCCGGCGCCCTGCTCGGCGAGCGCGCGCGCCGTCAGCTCGCTGGTCTCGCCGGCGCCGAGGATCACGACGTGGCGGTCGTCGAGACCGCCGAGCACGCTCAGCGCG
>JASLHP010000018.1 GCA_030149625.1 Solirubrobacteraceae bacterium | reverse complement strand
CTCGAGCCGCTGTTCCAGTGCAACCTCGCGTGCTCGGGCTGCGGCAAGATCCAGCACCCCGAGCACGAGCTGCGCCGGCGCATGCCGGTCGCGCAGGCGCTCGCCGCGATCGAGGAGAGCGGCGCGCCGATGGTCTCGATCGCCGGCGGCGAGCCGCTGATCCACCCTGAGATCCACGTGATCGCGGCCGAGCTCGTCAAGCGCAAGAAGTTTGTCTACCTGTGCACGAACGCGCTGCTGCTCGAGAAGAAGCTCGAGAACTTCGAGCCGAGCCCTTACTTCTCGTGGGCGATCCACATGGACGGCCTGCGCGAGCGTCACGACGCCTCCGTCGAGCGCGAGGGCGTCTTCGACAAGGCGGTCGCCGCGATCAAGGCCGCGAAGGCCGCCGGCTTTCGCGTCACGACCAACACGACGTTCTTCACACACGACTCGCCCAAAACCGTACGCGAGGTCCTCGACTTCCTCAACGACGAGCTCGAGGTCGACGAGATGATGATCTCGCCCGCGTACGCGTATGAGAAAGCGCCCGACCAGGAGCACTTCCTCGGCGTGACCGAAACGCGCAAGCTGTTCAAGGAGGCGTTCAGCGAAGGCCGGCGCAAGAAGTGGCGCTTGAACCACAGCCCGCTGTTCCTCGACTTCCTCGAGGGCAAGGCCGAATTCGACTGCACCGCGTGGGGCATCCCCAGCTACTCGCTGTTCGGCTGGCAGCGTCCCTGCTACCTGATGTCCGACGGCTACACGGAGACCTACAAAGAGCTGCTCGAGACGACCGACTGGAGCAAGTACGGCCGCGGCAGGGACCCGCGCTGCGAAAACTGCATGGCCCACTGCGGCTATGAGCCGACGGCGGTGCTGAAGACGACGAGCTCGCTGCGCCAGTCGCTGCGTGCGTTTGCCGGCTAGGACTCGAGCTCGGAGCTGGACGAGCCGCTACGGCGAATGTCCTGCCAGGACACGCCCTCCTTGAACAGCGCAGGCACGCCCAGCATCAGCGCTGTGACGACCTCGACCGCCTGCAGGATGATGCCGTACGCGAGCCCCTGCCCGGCGCCGACGCCGTAGACGGCGAGCACGACCAGGCACGCCGCTTGGAAGACGCCGACGTTCGACGGCGTCGCCGGCAGGATCGCTGAGAGGTTGACGGCCAGGAGGATCGCCGCGGCGGCGACGGGACCGGCTTGCGAGTCCAGCCCGAGCGCGAGGATCACCACGTAGCATGCAAGCCACTGCAGCGCCCACGCCAGCAGCTGGAAGGCGACGGCCGTTGACCCGTAACGCGGGCGCGCGAACACTGCGAGACCTTGACGGGCGAGCTGCAGCAGGCGAGCGATCGTGTCTGCGCCCAGCGCCACGCGCGGCCAGCGCGAGCGCCGTGCCAGCGCCAGCAGTCGTGGCCCGGCGAGCACCAGCGCGCACACCGCCAGCGGAATCGCGAGCGCCGTCGCGATCGCCGCCAGATGCCCGCTCGGCAGCGGCACGCTCGTGAACGTGACCGCGAGCAGGATCACGAGCGCGAGCAGGTTGATCAGCGTCTGCGAGAACACGGTGCCGGCGACCACCGGCAAGAGCCGGCTCGTACGCCCCTCGAGTCGGCGCGAGAGCACGAGCACCCGCGAGGGCTCGCCGATCCGCCCCGGCACGAGCGCCGAGGCCATCACGCCGATCATCAGCGCGCGCACGACCGGCGCCCAGGGCATCGGCGTGGCGGGCAGCGCCGCGCGCAGCACCTGGTGCCAGGAGACCGCGCGCATCAGCATCGCGAGTGCCATCAGCGCCAGCGCCAGCAAGATCCATCCGGGGGAGGCCGTCACGAGCGCGTGCCCGGCGCGTCGGAGTTCGAGTCGCGACAGCGCGAACACGACCAGCGCGGCAAGCGCGATCACCGCGAGCACGATGCCCGCGCGCTTGAGCACGGGCCCGCGCGATCGGAGGCGAACGTTCTCCGGTGCACCCATCAGGCGGGGTCTAGCAGGTCCCGGTTTGGCTCGCAGGCTCTCGCGGCGCCGGCGAGGCGTACGGCGTGCGTGCGGGCTTGCGCCCGCGTGCTCGCTATGCTCTGGCCGCGCAGCGATGAGGCCCGCTCCATAACCGCGGCTTGGGCCGCTGATGGCTTCTACGTCACCGTCACTCGGACGTCAGTGAGGGATAGTCGTGGAACGCGATCGAGCACAGCAGGGCCAGCCGGGGTCGCGACAGCCGCGGCGACGGCTCGCGAGCGCGCTGAACGCGCTGCCGCTCGACCGCCAGGAGCTCGCGGCGATCTTCGCGGGCGGGTTCGTGGGTGCGATCGCGCGCGCGGCGCTCGAGCAGAGCCTCGTGACGCGTCCGGGTAGCTGGCCGTGGGCGACGTTCGTCGTGAACCTGCTCGGCGCGGCGCTGCTCGGCTACTTCGTCACGCGTCTGCAGGAGCGCCTGCCTCCGTCTTCGTATCGCCGCGCGTTCCTCGGCACAGGCATCTGCGGGGCGCTCACGACGTTCTCGACGGTGATGGCCGAGCTGGCGAAGATGCTCGAAGGCGGGCATGTGGCGCTGGCCGGCGCGTACGCGAGCGCGAGCATCGCCGGGGGCTACGCCGCGGTCTTCCTGTCGACCAAGCTGGTGCGCCGCGCGAGGCTCGTGCGATGAGCTTCGTGCTCCTCTGGATCGCGGTCGGCGTGCTCGGTGGGCTCGGCGCGATCGCGCGCTTCCTGCTCGACGGGCTCGTGTCTGTCGCCGGCGGCGCGCGCTTTCCATTCGGCACGCTGCTCGTCAACCTCTCCGGCGCGCTCGTGCTCGGCCTGCTCGTGGGGCTTGGGCTGAGCGGCGATTCCTACCTGCTCGCCGGGACCGCCGTGATCGGCTCCTACACGACGTTCTCGACGTGGATGCTCGAGTCCCACCGGCTCGCCGAGGACGGGCGGCGCTGGCCGTTGTGGGCGAACCTCGCCCTCGGTCTCGTGCTGGGCGTCGGCGCCGCGGCGCTCGGCCGTGTGCTGGGGGCCGGATGATGGTCGAGGACGGCCTGCGCCTGACGGCCTACATCGGCGAGCGCGACCGCGCCGGCCGGCGTCTGCTGGCGGATGCCTTGATGGACGCATTCGACCGCGGAGACGTGAGGACCAGCGTGCTGCTGCGCGGGATCGAGGGCTTCGGCATCAAGCACCGGCTGCAGAGCGAGCGACTGCTGACGCTCTCCGAAGATCTGCCGCTGCTCGCGATCGCGCTGGACACCGCCGCGCGCATCGAGGCGCTGCTGGAGGAGGTGCGCGCGCTGAGCCGTCACGGCGTGATCACGCTCGAGCGCGCGCGGCTGTTGAGTGTCGGCGCCGGCGCGTCGCTCGGGGCCGATCGCGATGCGCTCGCTCGCGGTCAACGGGACCCAGATCTGTCCGCTCCTCGCGTCTGCGCCGCAGACGCGGTCAAGCTCACGGTCTACGCCGGGCGCGGAGAGCAGGTCGCGGGCGGCGCGGCGCACGTGGCGGTGGTGGACTGCCTGTGCCGTCACGGGATGGCTGGCGCAAGCGTGCTGCTGGGCCTCGATGGAACCGCGCATGGCGTGCGTCAGCGTGCGCGCTTGTTCGCGCGCAATACGCGCGTGCCCTTGACGATCGAGAGCGTCGGCACGGACGCGAGCATCGCGTCTGCGCTCAGGGAGCTCTCCGGCATGTTGAGCGATCCGGCGATGACGCTCGAGCGGGTGCGCGTCTGCAAGCGCGACGGCGTGCTGCTGGCCACGCCGCACCGCCCGCCGGCAGTAGACGGCGCGGGGCTTGCCTACTGGCAGAAGCTCGTCGTCTACGCAAGCGAGCAGAGCCGCTTCGAAAGCCAGCCGCTGTACAGCGCGCTGGTCCGCCGCCTGCGTCGAGAGGGAGCCGCCGGCGCAACAGCGCTGCGCGGGCAGTGGGGCTACCACGGCGAGCATCGGCCGCACGGCGAAGCCTTCTGGTCGGCCCGCCGCCACGTGCCGGTGCTGACGCTGCTGCTGGACACGCCGGCGAACGCGCAGCGCTGGTTCGAGCTCATCGACGAGATGACCGCCGAGACGGGACTGGTCACGAGCGAGATCGTGCCCGCGCTGCGCGCGGCCGGGCCCGACATCGCACGCGGCGGGCTCGAGCTGGCGGCTCAGCTCAGCGAATGACCTGCGTCTGCGTCTTTCCGCAGACGCCGCATTTACGTTCGAGCACGTAGCCTTTGGGGCTGCCTTTGCCCCAGGCCCGCTCCCACTCGCCCCATATGTGCTTGTGCCAGCGCCACATGCCGTCATTATCGGTGTAGGCCCTGACGTGTCGTTGCTCGCGGGTGGCTCCGCGGCGCGTCTAGGCTGTGTCACGGCGGTCAAACGGCTACGGGAGCGATCATGAAAGCGACTTGGAACGGTGCGACGCTGGCCGAGAGCGAGGACACGGTGGTCGTCGAGGCCAACCACTACTTCCCGGCTGACAGCATCAACGCGGAGTACTTCACCGACAGCGACACGCACTCGATCTGCCCGTGGAAGGGCGAGGCGAGCTACAAGACGATCGAGGTCGACGGGCAGACCAATCCGGATGCGGCCTGGTTCTACCCCGCGCCCAAGGACGCGGCCGCTGAGATCAAGGGCCGCTTCGCGTTCTGGAACGGCGTCACGGTCGAGGAGTAGCGCGCCCGAGCGCCAAGCAGGTGGGCAGCCCGCAGCGGGCAGCATGCCGGCTCCCTGAGCGAGTCGCGCCGCCGCTCGTCAGTGCTCGCGCGCGGGCGGGAACGGCGGCGCCCACTCCTCGGGTTCGACGCGCAAGCCGTTACAGACATAGGCGATCACGTGGTACCAGCCGGCGGTCACGATCAGCTCGAGGATCTGCTTGTGCTCGAAGCCCGACGCGAGCCTCTGCCACAGCTCCTCAGAGATCGCGCTCGTCTCGTGCAGCTCGTCGGCGAGGCGCATCACGCTGGCCTGCGCGGGCTGCCAGCAGGGATCGCTCCAGTGACCGTGTACGGTCGAACGCAGCTGCTCTGGGCTGAGGCCGAGCGGCGCGCCGAAGGCGATCGCGTGCACGCCCCACTCGTACTGTGCTCCTGTCAACGCGCACGTGCGATGGATCAAGACCTCCCGCAGCTGCGGCGCCACCGTGGCGGCGGCGCCGAGGATGCCGGCACCGAGCGGACGCATGCGGCTCATGAGCTGCTCGTGTACGACGAGCGTGCGAAACAGGCGCAGCGGCTCGGCCTCGCTGGCCGGCGGCATCCACTTGGCGAGCATCGCCGCGACGTCCGCCGGGTAGGGCGGCTCGAGCGGCGCTATGCGCGCGCTGCGCCGGGGCGCTTCATGTGTCGTCTCCTCGGCCATCTCGGTAAGCTCCGATCGATCATGCTTCGTTTTTCACAGCACAGCTCGCGATCGTATCGCATTCGCTTTTATTTCCGAAGCGCATGTCGATGAGCGAAGTTCCGCTGCTGGGGCACCCGGTGCGAGGCTCGGCGAGCGGTCGGCCGATCATGGCGCTGCTCGACCTGCTCGGCCGGCGCTGGTCGCTGCGCGTGATCTGGGAGCTGCGCGACGGTCCGCTCGTGTTTCGCGCGCTGCAGGAGCGTTGCGCGGGGATGTCTTCGAGCGTGCTCAACCAGCGCCTGCGCGAGTTGCGCGCGGCGGAGATCCTCGAGGCGGGCGACGATGGCTACCGCCTCACCAACGAGGGCCGGCGGTTGCTCGACGCGTATGTGCCGTTGCAGGCATGGGCGGAGCGCTGGGCCGCGCGCGAGCGGCCCTAGAGTCAGGCGCTGAGCTGGGGCTGGAGCAGCGGCTTCAGGCTTCTAGCAGCAGCGTCACGGGGCCGTCGTTGACGAGCTCGACCTGCATGTCCGCGCCGAACACGCCGCGCTTGGCGCCGGCGCGCTCACAGAAGCGCTCGTACAACGGCTCCGCCTGCTCGGCTGCCGCGGCGGCGACGAAGCTTGGGCGGTTGCCACGACGCGCGTCGCCGTAGAGCGTGAACTGACTCACGCACAGGATCTCGCGCTCGCCGAGCGCCTCGTTCATGTGTCCCTCGGCATCCGCGAAGATCCGCAGCGCCCGCACCTTCTCACCGAGGCGCTCGGCCCGCGTCGCGTCGTCGTCGTGACCGACGCCCAGCAGCACGAGCAGCCCGGGCCCGATCTCCGCGACCAGGCGCTCGTCGACGCGCACGGCGGCCCGGCTGACCCTCTGCACGAGCGCACGCATGTGGGCGGCGATTATCGCAGCGCGCGTCGGTCGAGTGCGGCTTTCTCGTCCAGATTCGTGCCTGCAAACTGCAGGTTTCCGGGTGACGCTTCGAAGCACTTGCATGCGCGCACGGCGCCATCTGTCACTCCTGGGCCGGCGGCTGAGCCTAACCCAGCAGGTCGCCCTGCTGAGTCTCGTGCCGATGGTCGTGCTCGGCTTCATCCTCGCGCGCGTGCTGCAGGCGCAGATCGTCTCGCGGACGCTCGCCGACGAGAGCGAGGCCGCCCGCATCATCGCGCACATCGGGATCGAGCCGCATCTGTCGCCACACGATCTGCGCTTCGGCCTGACGCCCGCGGGCGTGCGTGCGCTCGACCAGCAGCTGAGCGCACGCTCGGTCACAGAAGATCTCGCGCGTATCAAGATCTGGAACTCCCATGACAGGGTCATCTACTCGGACGATCACAGCCTGATCGGCCGCACGCTGACGCCCAGCGACGATCTCGAGAATGCGCTCGAGGGCAAACCTGACAGCGCGGACGTGGTCACACCGCGCCTGCGCACAGAGACGGCCAGCGAGGTCGGTCTCGGCCAGCTCGTCGAGGTCTACGTGCCGTTGAGCTTCGCCGCCTCAGGCCCGCCAGAAGGCGCCTTCGAGATCTATCAGAGCTATAAGCCGATCGCGGCCGCGATCGCCAGCGACAAGCGTACGATCGCGCTGCTCGTGGCGATCGGCCTGGGGCTGCTGTGGCTGATCCTGTTCCGCATCGTCGCGAAGGCATCGAGCCGGCTCTCACGCCAGACACGCGAGAACTATCGCCTCGCCCACTACGACCCGCTCACCGGCCTGCCGAACCGCACGTTGTTCATCCGCGGTGTCGCACGAACAGTTCGCCGCGAGGCATCGCAGCCGGACACCGTCGCGGTCCTGTTGATCGACCTCGATCGCTTCACCGAGATAAACAACACGCTGGGCCACGCAAACGGCGACCGCGTGCTGTGCGAGGTCGCCGGCCGGCTGAGCGCGACCTTCGCCGAGAACGCGCAGCTGGCACGCCTCGGCGCCGACGAGTTCGCGATCCTGTGCCACGGCACGCAGGGAGAACAGGGAGCGCGGGCGGCCGCCGAGTCTGTGCAGGCGAGCCTCGAGCCGCCGGTCGTGATCGACGGCGTCGCGCTGAACGTCGAAGCGAGCATCGGCATCGCGGTCATGGACGATCCCTCCGCCGGACCCGATCTCCTGCTCCAGCGCGCCGACACAGCACTCGCGCGCGCGCGTTCGCACTCCAGCAGGATCCACGTGCACTCGCCGGCGTGCGATTACTTCGACGCGAACCGGCTGATCCTGCTCGGCGAGGCGCGCACGGCGCTCGAGCGCGGCGAGTTCGTCCTGCACTATCAGCCGAAGATCGACCTTCAGCGCCGGAGCGTCACCGGCGTGGAGGCGCTCGTCCGCTGGAATCATCCTCAGCGTGGCCTTCTGGGCCCGCATGAGTTCGTCCCGCAGATAGAGCCGACCGCGCTCGTCGGCCCGTTCACGCTGCACGTGGTCGAGCAGGCGCTCCTGCAGATGGTCGCGTGGCGCAGGCGCGGCATCGACCTCGAGATGTCGGTCAACCTGTCGGCACGCAACCTGCTCGACCCCGAGCTGCCGGAGCAGGTCGCCGCGCTGCTGAGTCGGCACGGCATCCCGCCGCAGCGGCTCACGATCGAGGTCACCGAGAGCGCTGCGCTGGTCGACCCGGAGCGCGCGATCGCGAGCCTGCAGGCGCTGAGGGCCGGCGGCGTCAGCGTCTCGATCGACGACTTCGGCACCGGCAACGCCTCGATCGACTACCTCGCGACGCTGCCCGCGAGCGAGCTGAAGATCGACCGCTCGTTCATCACCGACATGCTCGAGGACTCGCGCGCCGAGGCGATCGTGCGCTCGACCATCGATCTCGCGCGCAACCTCGGCCTGACGGTCGTGGCGGAGGGCATCGAGACCGACGCCGTGCTCGAGCACCTCGCCGCGCTCGGCGCCCAGACCGGCCAGGGCTATGTCATCTCGCGCCCGCTGCCGGCGGAGGAGCTGACGAGCAAGCTGGGCCACACGTTCGGCCTTGCCGCGGTCGCCGAGCGTGCCGTCCAACAGGCGCCCGACGTCTACGGCGCCACGGCGCCTGCGGTCGCGCGAGCTGAGTCAGCGGCCGTCTGAGCCCCGAGTCAGCGGTCGCTCGAGCTGAGTCAGCGGCCGCGCGAGCTGAGTCAGCGGCCGCGCGAGCTGAGTCAGCGGCCGTCTGAGACAGCCTCGCGGTAGCTCGAGCCGCGTCGCGACGGCGGCGGCAGGTGTGGCGCGAGCTCGGCGAGCGTGACGCGCGGCGGCGGCGTCAGCACCTGGTGCGAGGCGTCGTCGAAGACGATCACGCCGCCGTGGGCAAGCCAGCCGGGTGCGGCGCGCGGACCGCTGAGAACCGCGGCCTTCGCCCGGATCTCCGCCTCGAGCGCGGTGGGCGCGAGCGCGGTCGCCTGCACGACACCGGTGAACGCGGGCCTACCGGTGGCCGGGTCGAGCAGGTGGTGGGCCGGCGTCGCGTCCTGGTTCAGCCAGCTACGCCGGCCGATGCCGCTCGTCGCGACACCGGTCCGCGCGAGCTCGAACGTGTGTAGGGTGCTGCCGTCGAACGGGCTCTGCACTCTGATCGGACGCAGCGCCCGCGCGGTGCCGCCGACGAACAGGTCGCCGGCACAGTTGATCGCGAAGCTCGAGTGGGACGCGAGCATCTCGCCGAGCGCGTCCGCGAACAGGCCCTTCGCGAGGCCGCCGCTATCGAGCGCCAGCCCCGGCGGACGCGTCACCGTGCCTGCGTCTCGATCCACGTCCAGCTCGCGCCAGCGCTGTGCGGAGCCGGCCGTCGCCGGTCGTCGCGGAGGAGCAATCGCCAGAGCCGTCGCGAGTGCCACGCGGTCCGGCAGATCCCGTACATAGCCCGCACGCTCGATCTCGTGCAACAGCGTCGCGTCCACCAGCCCGCCGCTCAGCGCCCCGGCCTCGTGCGCCGCCCGCGCGAAGCGCGCCATCAGCGGGCTCACGGGCACAGTTTCGCGCGGATCGCCATTCAACGCCGAGAGCTCGCTGGCACGCAGGAACCGCGAGAAGCGAGCGTGCCAGGCCAACAGCGAGCGGCGAACGAGCGCGACGGCGTCGGCTGCCGACCGCGTGCCGCCCGATCCCGTGACGAGCGCGCCGCAGCTCGAGCCGAAGCAGTCGAAGTAGTCGCTGGCCTCGCCGCCGCCGCTCATGACTGCGACGTCGTCACGGCGGAGGCGCCGGAGCCGGATTCGGTGGAGGTGCCGGATTCGGTGGAGGTGCCGGATTCGGTGGAGGTGCCGGACTCGGTGGAGGCTGCGTCAGTGCCCGCGGAGGTGTCGTCGCTCGACGTCGATCCGGAGTCGGTCGAGTCGGTGGATTCGCTGGAATTCGTCGAGGTCGATTTGGACGTTTCCGCCGCGGTAGACCGGCTGGAGCTCACAGCGGCGGCGCGACGGCTCGCGGCATTGGCCACGAGCGCCGGATCGTGCCCCGAGGCAAGTTGGACGTACACGACGAGGAATGCGGTCGCGAACAGGGTCGCCGCGAGCATCGCGACGGTACGCCGGATACGACGCGCTCGCAGGCGCATGGTCTCGCGCTGGCGGCGAGCGAGCGCTTTGGCTTGGAGCTGCTCGGTCGTGGGGGGCGACGCGCTCATCGCGCCACGCTCGGCCGGCACAAGCCGGCCGGTTCGGCGGTCCGCGAGACCGACGTCGCATCGGCGGCGGTCGCGGCGGTCGGCGCCGCGACGTTCGGCGCGGCGCTGGCGATCCTCGCGGAAGCGGCGCTCGGCGAGCGCAGCAGACGCGCGATCAACAGCGCGACTGCGGGCACCGCGACGACCGCGAGCATCGCCAGGAACCAAGCCTGTCCGGCGTCGGTGCCCTCTCCGAGCGAATGGGCGAGGCCGAGCAGCCATGCGAGCGCGGCGAAGCGATGTAGCCGGCGCCAGCGTTGCACGCCGATCCGAGCACGCGCATAGTAGGACAGCCCGAGCACAAGCAGCGCCCAGAAGGCAACGATGCCCATGCTCGTCCACAACGTCTTGTAGTGGCTGAGAAACGGGACCGCGACGTCGCCGATGCTCGGGTGCAGGTAGCCGTCGCCGAGCAGGGTCAGGCCGTGGATGACGAGCGCTGCGAGCGTCGCGAGCGAAAGCGCCTCGTGCGCGACTCGCAGGTCGGCTTTGCGCACACGCAGCCGATGCCCGCTCATCAGCAAGCCGATGCACACCGACAGGCTCGCCAGCATCAGCGCGGCGATGCCCGCGGCGCGGCTCGTGAGCCAATAGAGATGCGGGCCGACTGCTGTGGCGAGGGTGTTCAAGCGCGTGTCGCTCATGGTCACGTGCAGAGCATCGCGAGCGGCGTTGAAGCGCTACTAACCTGAGCATAAGGGCGTACTAAGAGCGCGGCGCCGAGCCTGTCGGGCCTGACGCGGGTGTTCGCCGCAGGCGTCGACGGTGGGCGTGCCCTAGCATCGAGCGATGATGGGACGGCTTGCCCTGCGGCGACTTCTGGAGGCGGCGCTGGCGGTGACCGCGGTGACGCTCGCTTCGTTGACGCTGCTCGCGGGAGACGGCGCCGGCAAGGCGCGCGCGCAGGATGGCTGGTGGAAGCCGTCGCAGCAGTTGACGTGGTACTGGCAACTGCAGGGAGCGGTCAACAACGACGAGGCCGTCGCCGCCTATGACATCGACGGCTTCGAAAACAGTGCCGCCGAGGTCGCGACGCTCCATGGCCAGGGCAAGCGCGTGATCTGCTACATCGACGTCGGCACGGCGGAGAACTGGCGCCCCGACTACGCGGAGTTCCCGAAGTCGGTTTTGGGGCGCTCCAACGGCTGGCCAGGCGAGCGCTGGCTGGACATCCGCCAGCTGAGCGTGCTCGAGCCGATCATGAGCGCACGCTTTCGGATGTGCAGGGAAAAGGGCTTCGACGCGGTCGAGCCGGACAACATCGAAGGCTACGCCGACAAGACGGGATTTCCGCTCACGGCCGCCGAGCAGGCGACCTACGACGAGTGGGTAGCCGACGAGGTGCACTCGCTGGGTATGGCGGTGCTGCAGAAGAACGACGGCGAACAGACCTCTGAGCTGCTGCCGTACTTCGACGGGGCGCTCACCGAGCAGTGCAACCAGTACAGGGAATGCGCGAGCTTTCAGCCGTACCTGGCTGCGGGCGAGCCGGTGCTCAACGCCGAGTACCACCTCGAGACCGGCAAGTTCTGCGCGGCCGACGAAGCCGCTGGAATCATGGGCGCTCGCTACAGCCTCGCGCTCAACGGCAAGCGCTTCGAACCCTGCTTCTAGCCGCGCCACGCGCGCCGTGGGCGCATGTCAGACGCGTGGTCGTTCTGGGCGTAACCCGATCGTGGATTGACGGTAATTGCGCGAGCCGGCCTGTCGCCCGGTTCCATTTATCGGTCCAATACGCTATGTCACGCATGATCCGTCGCGTACGATGTGTACGATATGCGGCAGACAATGCACTGCAAACGATAGGTGGCTAAAGATGGGCAGTGAAAGGCATGGACCTAGACGTGCGTGGCGTGCGATGTTCTTCAGGTGCCGCGGCACCTTGCGCCCGACCCCGCCCTCGCTACCGTTCTGCGCCGCTTGCGCCTGGAGCGGGGCGCCACTCAGGAAGCACTCGCGTACCGTTCTGGGATCACGACCGGTTCACTTGCGCGCATCGAGCTCGGGCAGGCGAGCCCCGCATGGGCGACGGTGTGCCAGATAGCGAAAGCGCTGGACGTGAGCATGGTTGAGCTGGCCGCAGCCGTCGAAGCCTCCTAGCAGCCGCACGGCGCGGGTCGAGAGGCTTCGAGTCTCGACACTATTCGTTTTTCGGTCGCCGAAGTCGTCAGCGGACCGCAGTGGAGCTTGGTTGCACCTCGCTCGAGCACCCAGAGCGCAGACCGCTGACGCGCCATCGCTAGGAATCGCCCGGTCGCGGTGCTGTTGTTCTATTCAAGAAGATCGTCGGCTTCGCGACAGTCGCATTCCCGATCCGTCGCGTCGGGCGTGCGGACAAGCGCCTGGAGCAGCCTGAGCGCCGAATCCCCTAGTAGGCGAAGGTGCGGCTCGCGGCCCACTGCCGCAGGAATGCCTCGGTGTCATCTGCGTCGAGCGGTCGTGCAAAAAGAAACCCCTGTCCGCTGTCGCAGCGCTCGTCCTGCAGCACTGACAGCTCGCGCGCCTGCTCGATGCCCTCCGCGAGCGTCTCGATCGAGAGGGCCTTGCCGAGTTGCACGAGCGTCTGCAGGATTGTCTCACCCTCCTGGTTGTGTGCCATCTGTGCGATGAAGGAGCGGTCGATCTTCAGTGCGTCGACGGGGAAGTGCTGCAGGTGCGCCATCGAGGAGTAGCCAGTGCCAAAGTCGTCGATCGCGATTCGCACGCCTAGGCTCTTGACGGCGGCAAGGCGCATCGCGGTCTGCTCGGCGTCGCGCATCAGCGCCGTCTCGGTGATCTCGATCGTCAACGAGCCGGCGTCGAGACTCGTCTGCTCGAGCGTGCGTTCGACGTCTGCCACGAACTCGTCGGTGTCGAGCTGTCGTGCGGAGACGTTGACGGCGATCCCGATCGGATAGCCGGCCTCGCGCCAGCGCACGCCCTGGCGGCATGCTTCGAGCAGCACCCACTTGCCGATCTGCACGATCAGTCCCGTCTCCTCCAGCAGCGGGATGAAGCTGTCGGGCTGCACGACTCCGCGCGTGGGGCTGTGCCAGCGGATCAGCGCCTCCATGCCGGTGGCGCTCATATCCTGCAGGTCGAAGGTGGGCTGGTAGACGAGGAAGAACTCTTCGTGCTCGAGCGCCACGCGCAGATCCATCTCGAGCTCCATGCGCGTCTGCACGGCTGTCTGCATGCCGGATTGGAACTGCGTGTAGCGATGGCGTCCGTCCCACTTGGACTGGTACATGGCGATGTCCGCGTCGCGCAACAGCTCGGCCGCCGAGGGCCGGTCGCCGGCGGCGATGCCGATGCTCGCCGTCACCTTCAGCGGCTGGGCGACGCCCGCGAGCTGAAACGGCAGATCGAGTGCCCCCAGCAGGCGCTCCGCGATCAGCTCGGGCCCCGAAGCAAGCGACATCTCACCGGCGATCACCACGAACTCGTCGCCTCCGAGTCGCCCGACCGCGTCGGCTTCGCGCACCACCGCCGTCAGCCGCGCGGCGACTGCCCGCAGCAGCTCATCGCCGGTAGCGTGCCCCAGCGAGTCGTTGATCGCCTTGAAGTTGTCGAGGTCGACGAACAGCGCGGCGACGGGTGTCTGCTCGCGACGCGCGCGGATCAGCATCTGCTCGACGCGGTCCAGGATCAGCGTCCTGTTCGGCAGGCCGGTCAGAACGTCGTGCGTGGCGAGAAACGCGAGCTCACGCTGGCGGCGCGCCAGCTGCTCATCGCCGCGCTGGCGCTCGGACTCGAAGGACTCACACATGCGAACGAGCGTCACGTCGAAGCTGCGCTGCAGCATCGCGAGGGCGTGCGCCTGCACCTCTGTTGCTGTGCCCAGCTCCTCGGCGCATCGCCGTAGCGTCTCACCGGCCGCGTCGCGCCAGCGTAGGCAGCGCTTGGTCACCTCGTTCAGAGGCGCCGCGCGTTGAGAGGCAAGCTGCGCAAAGATCTGCCAGGACTCCTGTCCGACCTCGCGAGCCACCTCGACGCTCTCGCCGGCCATCCAGCGAGCGACTGCCACCGTCGAGACGGTTCCGACGCGAGTGAAACGCTCCTCGACTATCGGCTCCAGGCGGCAATCGGATTCCGCGGTGCGCTGGAGCATCATGCTCACCACGTCCGCCGTACGCGCGTTCAAGGCTTCGCCGAGACGGCGAAGCTCGTCCACTGCGGGCAGGGGCGATGGGTCATTCATTCGTCGCACGCATCGGCAACGACCCGGAAGAACCTGAGAGCTTGAGCAATGGTGTACGTGCCGTCTCTAATCTTCAGGCGATGATCGGTCGTCATCTGACCGGCCCGCTCTCGGCGGCTAGGGCTGCAGCGATCGCCAAAGGCGCTGCCGTGTGGCGGCGTTCGGACGGCCCGCCCAAGTCTCGCGATCTCGTCGTTGCGCAGTCGTCCCGCGAATTCGCTCTTCGTGTCGCTGCAGGATCTTCCGCACGCGAGGCTCCGGTGTGCGCGTCCACAGTTGACGGAGCTGCCTGCTGAGGCTCGACGTGTCCACCTGCTCCAGCATCGACGCGGCCTCGAGCTTCGCTTCTTCGGGCCCATCGGATTGAATTACCGCGCCTACAATACGGATGAGATCGTCCGGGCTCGGTTGGGCGAATTGAAACAGGGTAAGCGCCAGCTCGGCGTTTTCGCCAGAGTTCGCGTACTTGTGGATCCTTCGCAGCAGGTTGAGCCGATAGTCAGCCTCTCGCAACGACTCCCGTTGTGCGTACAGCGCGAGAATCGAAGTGAACGCGTCGAGCTCACCGAGATCATCCATCTCGCAGAGTGAGGCAACAAGGCGCGGCTCCATCTGCTCGGCTATGACATAGGCAAGATATGTAAAGCCAGATCGACCCAGATGCTCGAGGAGCTCGCGCAGCGTCGCGGTGGACTGGATGTATGAGGTTTCGGCGAGCGCGCCGGCGAGCGCGGTCCGGAACGGTATGTCAGAATGATCCCGAATCAAGCCGAATGCGGACTGCATATTATCCTCGAGATAGCCGCCGGCAGTCGCTGCTCGCAAGATATCCGTCAGCATCTGCAGCTCTTTCGGCGTGGCCAATGCCTCGACAAGCACGTTCAACGGGGCTGCACGCATCTGCAGGGACTCGAGTACGAACGTCGCGATCTCTGGAGTGATAGGAACCCGGGACTGGCGACTGTCTTGCAACTCGAAAAGCTCTGATACATGTTGTCCGAGTCGAGCTCTCAGTGAGTCCGTCGAGAAGGAATGCCATCTCACGGGCGACTCACTCCATACCGCTGACGCGTCGACGAAGAACAGTCGACTGTTAAGGGTGTGGCGAGCGAGTTGGAAGTCGAATCCTTCGTACCGCGAGGAATCACGTACGGCCAGAAGGTCAGTTATTGACTTAGTCACCGAAACCGCGGCTGTCGAGTTGGCAGTAGGGGCCTCCGGTCCCGGTAGGCCAACGTCGACTTCCTCGTGCCCAGCGTCGACTTCCGCGAGCCCGGTGTCGACCTCGAGGCCGTCGGCAAGCGAGGCGGCGAGATGGCGGGCGACAAAGTACTCGACGAAGGACTTATGCGCAAACTCGTAGGTATCGCCTTCGCCTACGCGAACGAGGAACGAGCAGGTCTGAATGTCGTTGCAGTAGTTGTCGACGTCCTGTTGACTCGCGGCTAGATCCCTGATGACGCTCTCGATCAGCGAGCGCAGTGATCGAAACGGAATCTCTTTGCGACCCGTAGAGTGCATCGACCACGCAAGAGACTCGCAAAACGCCGTCCGCGCGTCGAGTGGCATGTGAACGCGCCACTCATCTCGCACGGTCCACTTGTTAGTGTAATGCTCGTATAGCGCGGCCGAGTTCACCACACGGTCCGCGGCATCCAATTCCGGCAGAGTCGTTAGTACCATATCGAGCAGTACCGGGCGCTTGCAGAGGTCCGAGAGGTCATGAATTTCTTGAATCTTCGTCAAGAGATTGTCTACGGTCTTGGGGAACCGCTTGGCCACGAACGCGCGAATTTGGCTCGGCGAGAGTGGGCACAGCGTGAGCACGCGACCGTGTCGGCCGAGAGGAAGCCGGTCCCGTTTGTCTGTGCCGCCAGAATCGATTTCGATCGAGAAGTTTCTGAGAAGGTCGAAAAGCTGATAGTGGCTGCGGAAGAAATTCGAGCGGCAGGTAACGATCGTCTTCGTGCCGGTCTCGGCCAAGATGAAGATCTGTCCGAGGCAGTCGATCAACGTTGCCTGCGTGGAATTGGCTGCCATCTCGTCAAACCCATCCAGGAGCAAGAGGGCGTGGCCAAGCGAGCAGAAGCGCTCAAACGCCTGAAACGAGGTGAGGCGCACCCCATAGTCGTTGATCAGGGTGTCCGTTACCACCTGACGTAGGTTGATCGCTGAGCGGTACTCGCGAAGTGGTATGAGGATCGGGACGGGAGTGCGAGGAGAAGGCTTGTCGCCGTTCGCAGCGGTAAGCATGCGGTAGGTGAAGTGGCGAAGGAATGACGTCTTGCCGGCGCCGTAGTCGCCAAGGAGAAAGAGGACGTTGTTGTCGGCGAGTGCGAGCCAGTCGGTGGCAGCGGCTTCGATTGGCTCAACGGCGCCCTCCCGAGACGCAGAGGTGTCGACGTAGCGGTCAATCAGGCGAGCCTCGCTGAACACCCCGGTAGAGGTTTGGTAGTTGTATGTAAACCAATCGCGGTATGGAGAGAAGTCGACTATCCCTGCTTCGAGCTCCTCGATGGTCTGCAGGATCAGACGAGGACGAGTGGAGG
>JASLHP010000006.1 GCA_030149625.1 Solirubrobacteraceae bacterium | reverse complement strand
TTCGAGATCACGAACCCCTTCTCCCAGCACCCAGGGCTCGTGCAGGTCACGCCGCCGAACCTGAACGTGTTCGAAGCGGTCGAGTTCGACGGCAACCTGTATGTCGGCTGCGGCAGCGAGAAGGCGGGTTACTCGGTGTGGGAGGCCAGCGGCGAACACCAGCCGTTCGTGCCGATCGTCACCGGCGGCGCCGGGCGCGGCGCCGAGATCACGTCGGTCGTGTCGATGCACGTGTTCCATGACGCGCTGTATGTGGGCGCCAGCGGCTGGTATCAGAACACGCTGCCGCAATCGGAGATGATCCGCATCGCGCCGAGCGGCGCGTGGACGCTCGTGGTGGGAGAACCGCGCAAGCTGCCCAGCGGGCAGACCGCCTACCCGACCAGCGGCCTCGTCGACGGCTTCAACAGCCTCTTCAACGCGCACTTCTGGCGCATGGGCGTGTTCGACGGCGGCCTGTACGTCGGCACCAACAGCTGGGCCGAGCTCGTCAAAAACTACAAAGGCAAAGGCTGGCTCGAGGATCTGCTCGTCGGCGCCGAGGGCTTTCAGGTGTGGGCGACGTGCGAAGGCGAAGACTGGTATCCGGTGACCCGGGGCGCCTTCGGCTACGGCGAATACAACTTCGGCGGACGCACGTTCCAGCCGACGCCGAACGGCAAGGAAATGTACATCGGCACCGCCAACCACGCGCAGGGCACGATGATCATCGATGACCACGAATCGATCTGCACGTCGCTCGTGCATACAGCGCGCACGGTGGCGAAGCCGGACGCGATGATCGCCGAGGCCGCGGATCGGGGCAAAGGCACGCTGCTGTCGTGGAAGCCATCGTCGTCGGCGGTTCGCTACGACGTGATGGCGGCGCCGGAAACCAGCCTCAAGGTGTACATGCAGCCGCAGCCGATTCGCCCACAGGGATTCCAGTACGAAGGCGCCGAACCGATCCTCGCCAACCCTGGCGAACCGGGAGCGGTGCCGGTGTCGCTGTCGCTGCCCGGTGAATTCGAACAGGTCGGGACGACGAGCAGCTCCTTCTTCGTCGCGCGCACCAGCGCCCATCGCATCTATGAGGTGGTCGCGGTGAACGCGGCGGGCCAGCGCTCGGAACCGTCGAACATCCAGATCGCGCCCGCGCCGGAGCCCGCCGCCACGTTCGGCTCGGTGCAAGGCGTGCTCGGGTCCTCGCCCCTGGGCAGCTCGAGCTTCGCGCACGCGGCGTCTGTATCCGAGCCACAGCGACTGCTCGATGACGCACAGACCGCCTGGGCGCAGGGAAGCCGCGAGGCGGCGCTGCAGGACGTGCAGCGGCTGCAGAGCCTGCCCGGCGCGCAGCACACCGAGCTGGCTGCGCTCGCCGCTCGACTCGAACGCAGGCTCGAGTACGCGAGCGCCGCGGGCGAGCCGTGACAGGGGGCGCACGATGCGAGTCACGATCCTGACGGTCGGCTCCCGCGGCGACGTCCAGCCACTGCTCGCCTTCGCGGTCGGCCTGGCGGGCGCGGGACACGACGTCCGCCTGGCTGCGTTTCCTCAATTCGAGGAGGAGGTGCAGGCCGAGGGCATCGAGTTCGCACCGCTCGCGGAGGGACGCGTCAGCCGCGGCGGCAAGACCGCCGCGGACCGCCGCGTCGCCGAGCGCGGCCGGCGTCAGATGCCGGCGCTGATCGCGCTGGCGAAGGACGCGCGCTCGGTCGCCGGACGGCGGCTCGCGGACGCGCTCGTCGCGTGCGAGGGCGCGGATGCGATCGTCACCAACGAGCTCGCGCTGCTGCTCGGATGGCAGGCATCCGAACACCTCGCGACCAGGCTCGTGCGGGCACGCCTGTGCCCGCCGCCACGCATGGCCCACCGGCCGGTCGCCCGCGGCGTGCGCCAGGCCGCGTGGCTGGCGATGCGGCGCATGCTCGCGGCGCCCAGGCGCGAATCGGGGCTCGGAGCGCTGCCGCTGCGCGAGCCACTCGGTCAGCTCGACGCGCAGCGCACACTCGAGCTGTACGCGTTCAGCCCCGCCGTCGTGCCCGAGCCGATCCGCTCCGGGCCGTGGACGCACGTGACCGGCTATTGGTTTCTCGACGGTGGCATCGACCCCGAGCCACCGCAGGAGCTCGAACGCTTCCTCGCCGACGGCCCGGCGCCCGTGTGCGTCGGCTTCGGCAGCATGGTCGACGCCGACCCCGCTGGCACGACACGGCTGGCTGTGCAGGCGCTCGGCGAAGCCGGACAGCGCGGCGTGCTGGTTCGCGGCGCACACGGCTTCGGCGACACGAAGCTGCCAGACAGCGTGTTCGCCGTCGAGCGGATCAGCCACGACTGGCTGTTCGAGCGCTGCTCGGCGGTCGTCCACCACGGCGGCGCCGGCACCGCCGCGGCGGTGCTGAAGGCCGGCCTGCCCTCAGTCGTCGTGCCCTACATGATGGACCAGAAGGCGTGGGGTCGAACGCTGCACCAGCTCGGAGCGGCGCCCGCGCCGATCCCGCGGCGTAAGCTCTCGGCGCAGCGCCTGCAGAAAGCGATCGTCGCGGCCGTCACCGACGCGCGGATGCGCGAGCGCGCCGCGACAGTCGGCGAGCGCATCCGTGAGGAAGACGGAATCGCGTGTGCGGTCGAGACTTTCGGGCGGCACCTGGGTTTCGACACCAAGCGCTCGGCTCTGGAAGTGACCAATGGATAAGACACGGAGGCATATATCGATGTTCACGAGAACTGCACTGACCGGGCTGCTAGTCGTAGCCGCAACTGCGATCTTCCCGGCCTTGGCGCAGGCATCGATCGCGCCCAGCCTGACGCTCGAACAGCCCGGTGGCACGACCGCCGGCTCGACCGCGGCGACCGGCTTCAAGCTCTCCTTCAGCGG
>JASLHP010000002.1 GCA_030149625.1 Solirubrobacteraceae bacterium | reverse complement strand
GAGCTACCTGCCGTACCGTCGTCCCGCGCAGGACGAGCTGAAAATCGAGTTTGCGCGTGCGAGCGTCAAGCTGACGGCTGCGACGAGCGCGGCGCGCGAGCGGGTAGCCAACCTAGATCGGCTCTTCGGGTTGAGTCGCCTCTGGAGTGAAGTGCTGCCGCGCGCTGAGCGTGAGATGTTTCAGGAGCTCGGCGGTCGCCCCACAAAGATCTCGGTCAAAGCCGTGCTCGACGATACTGAGAGTCGCGGGCAGGGACCGCCCGAGCAACTCAAGCAGGGGGTCTTCCTGCGAGGTCAGTACGCGTCGCATCTCCGGGACTGCCATCTCGCCGTCCTCACCAAGGAGTGGCAGCGCAAGGACAAGGAGCTTCGCCGGTCAGCCGCGCTGTATGCCGGTCGCTAGCGGTTGCGAGCGGGAGCGGTGGAGGCACGGCTCGCGATTGCCGCCGCGATCCGCCAGGATGACCGCGCGATGCCGGCCGCGCGAAACCTGCTCAACCTGAAGGACGTCGCGAAGGGCTATGCGAGCCGCTCGGTGCTGCGCGAGATCACCCTGGGTGTCTCGGCGGGTGAGCGCATCGGCGTGGTGGGCAGAAACGGCGACGGCAAGTCGACGCTGCTGCGCTTGATCGCCGGCGTGGAGCCGGTCGACGCCGGCGCGCTCACGCGCGCGGGCGACGTCGAGGTGGCGCTGCTCGACCAGCGCGACGAGCTCGACGCCGGAAGCACGATCCGGCAGGTGCTGGTGGGCGAGCGTGCCGAGCACGAGTGGGCTGGAGACACGGCTTTCCGTGGCGTGCTCGACGGTCTCCTGGGAGGTGTCGGGCTGGAGCTGTTCGCGCAGGGCATCGACACGCCGATCGCGGGTCTCTCGGGAGGCGAGCGCCGGCGCGTGGCGCTCGCGCGGCTGCTGCTCGATCCACCGGAGCTGTTGGCGCTCGACGAGCCGACGAACCATCTCGACGTCGAAGCCGTGGACTGGCTCGCCAGGCATCTGGCAGCGCGCCGCGGCGCTTTGCTGGTCGTCACCCACGATCGTTGGTTTCTGGATGCCGTGTGCATGTACACGTGGGAGGTCGCGGATGGCGTCGTGCACCAGTACGAGGGCGGATACGCCGCATACGTGCTGGCTCGCGCCGAGCGCGACCGCCAGGCGGGTGCACGCGACGACCGCCGTCGCCAGCTCGTGCGCAAGGAGCTCGCGTGGCTGCGACGCGGCCCGCCGGCGCGTACGTCCAAGCCGAAGTTCCGGATCGAGGCGGCCAATGCGCTGATCGCCGAGGAGCCGCCGGCGCGCGACGGCGCCGAGCTGCTGCGCTTCGCGACGGCGCGCCTCGGCGACAAGGTCGTGGATGCCGTCGAGGTCTCGCTGACGCTGGGCGCGCGCGAGGTGCTGAGTGGATTGACGTGGCGCCTCGGGCCGGGCGAGCGGGTGGCGCTCGTCGGCGTCAACGGCTCCGGCAAGACTTCGCTCGTGAGGCTGCTCGCGGGCGAGCTCGAGCCGAGCGCCGGCACGGTCGAGCGCGGCGCGACGGTGCGCCTCGCGCATCTCTCACAGGACACCCGCGGTCTCGCCGCGCATCTGCGCGCGCTCGAGGCGCTCGAAGAGGTGCGCGGCCACGCGACGCTCAGCGATGGGCAGGAGATCAGCGCGGCGCTGCTGTGCGATCGCTTCGGCTTTCGCGGCGAGAAGGCGCGCACGCTGGTTCGCGATCTCTCCGGCGGCGAGCGCCGCCGCCTTGCGCTGATGCGTCTGCTGATGGCCGGACCGAACGTGCTGCTGCTGGACGAGCCGACGAACGACCTCGACATCGACACGCTGACCGCGCTCGAGGATCTGCTGGATGGCTGGCCCGGGACGCTCGTCGTGGTCAGCCACGACCGCTACTTCGTCGAGCGGGTCTGCGACGACGTCTACGCGCTCACCGATACGGGTGGGATCGCGCACATGCCGGGTGGGATCGCGCAGTACCTCGAACAGCGCGGCGAGAACAGCTCGCGGCCAGACGCGCCGCGGCCGAAGCGCGACGCGCCCGCGCCCGGAGCGCAGGCGCGGGCGACGCGCAAAGAGCTCCAGCGCGCGCAACGCGAGCTGGTGCGCATCGAACAGGCGATCGAACGGATCGCCGAGCGCGAGGCGGCACTGCGGGTGGAGATGGGCGCGAGCGCGAGCGATCACGCGCGACTGCTCGAGCAGCAGGCGCAGCTGGACGCGCTGACGGCCGAGCGCGCCACGCTCGAGACGGCTTGGCTCGAGCTGTCGGAGGCGCTCGAGCGCTGATGCGATGACGGCACGAGATCGAGATCGAGATCGAGGTCACGGGCCGGGCAGCGTCACTCTGCGCCCGCTCGCGAACGGCGATGAGCCGGAGCTCGTGCGCATCCACGGGACCCCCGAGGTGATGCGCTGGTGGGACGCTCCCGCGGAGGGCTTCCCTTGGGATGAGCCGGAGTCGACTCGCTTTGCGATCGAGCTCGACGGCGCGCTCGTGGGCCTGATCCAGTATTGGGAGGAGCTCGAGCCCAAGTATCGGCACGCCGGCATCGACCTGTTCGTGGATCCCGCGCTGCACGGTCGCGGCGTCGGCACGCAGGCGGTGAGGTTGGTCGTGCGGCTGCTGATCGGCGAGCGCGGGCACCACCGCATCACGATCGACCCGGCCGCCGCGAACGCGGCGGCCGTGCGCACGTACGAGAAGGTTGGCTTCACGCCGGTCGGGGTCATGCGTCGAGCCGAGCGCGACGCCGATGGCGGCGGCTGGCACGACTCGCTGCTGATGGAGCTGCTGGCTGGCGAGCAGCTGCTGGCTGGCGAGCAGCTGCTGGCTGGCGAGCAGCTGCTGGCTGGCGAGCAGCCGCTGGCTGGCGAGCAGCCGCTGACCGGCGAGTGACTCAGGTTTCGATCGTGACCAGCGTGCCGATCGGCGTGTATGGCCAGATCTCGGCCGCCGCCGCGAGCGGCAGCTCGACGCAGCCGAGGCTCTGCGGCGTTCCGAACGACGAGCGATCGAAGGTGTGCAGCGCGTCGCCGCCGTTGAAGTAGCTGACCCATTTGATCCCGGCGTCTTCATAGTGCGAGCCGTCGGGGTTCGTGCCGCTCATCGTCGTTTCGGGCAGGTGCTCGAACACGGCGAAGGTGCCGAGTTCGGTTTCGGCCCCTGAGATCCCCGTATTGGCGGGCGAGCTGATGATCGTGCTGCCGTCATGCCACAGCGTCGCGGTCTCGGGCACTTCACGGTGCACGTACACGTAGCTGTAGCCGCCGGTCAGACGCTTGCCGGCGAGCGCGTCGCTCAGCAGCTTGTGCCACACCGTCGGTCCAGCGAGCCCGTCTACGGTCAGCCCGTTTTCGTTCTCGAACTTCATCACCGCGCCCTTGACGATCACGCTCCATTGTCCGGGGGACCACATCGCCTGCAGCTGATGCGGCGTGTTCGGGTAGCGCCAGCTGAAGCTGCCGCTCGGCGCGTCGACCGCGGCTTGCGCCTCGGCGCTCGGCGTGCGTGCGACGGCAGCGCCGGCGGGCTGCCAGTCGACCGGCAGGTAGCCGGCTTCGGCCAGCAGTTGCTGCAGCCGCAGCGTCGAGCCGGGCGGCACCGTCCATTCGATCTGGCTGGTGCTGTGCAGAAAGCTCCCGCCCGTCGTCACCGCGACCGCACGCGGAAGCTGGACGCGCAGCGGCGAGTCGAGCGCCGCTCCCAGCCCGGCGGGCGTGAACACGAGCGTGTGAGGGCTCGTTTCGCGCCAGCTCCCGGGCGTGTGCGGCGACAGTCGTGGGCGACTTGAGCCGAGCACTTCGCTGACCGGCTTCGAGAACGTCAGCGCGATCGGCGTAGCCGGGGAGATGCTCGTGTTGGCCGCGGGCACGCTGACCATCACCGGGACTCGCGACGGCGGGAACCAGCTCACGAGTGCGGGCGGGCCGGGCTTCTCCCACGAGCGCGGCGCGACGGCGATCGCGATCGAGCCAGTCGCTGCGCGTGCGCCGAGCGAGAACGAGCTCGCGGGCTCTTCGAGGATGTGCTTGACGAGGTGCCCGGGGCTCCCGTAAGCGACGGCGCTCACCGGTTGGTCGAAGCTGACACGCACCGCCGCGCCGCGTGTGACGGTCAGCCAACGTTCGCGTATCTGCGCGACCGGCGCGCTCAGCGTCAGGCGCTCGCTGCGCTGGCCGCCGAGCGCCCACCCGAGCCATCCGGGTCGGCGCACGACGACGTCCACGGAGACCTGCTCGCCCGGCGTCAGCCGCTCCAGCGGCGTCAAACGTCCGTCATGGATCGCGAGCGTCAGGCGGTGGCCGCTCGGCCCGAACGCCTGTACGTGCTCGATCGTGCCGCCGAACGGCTGCACCGACACGTGCGCGAGCGCGCTCGGATCGCTCGCCAGCGTCACGCCCGAGAGCGTCAGCACGGCGACCGCCAAGGCGACGATCGCGACGGCGAGGAAGATGCCAACGCCTAGCAGTGCACGCTTCCGAGGAGACCCGGCGTGCGCCTCCTCGCGGTGTGCCAGCGCGCTTGCCATGCGTAGATCCTAGGACGCCGCGGAAGTATTCGTGCCGGCTGATTCGCGGTATCGCTCAGCGCGCGCCGAGCGCTCGGCTCGCCTCACGTGTAATGAACCTCGAGCGTACGGACATGTAGGTGGTGTGAAGCTGCTGCGTCATACCCTGGCGCTCTGTGCGAGCGTCCTCGCCGCCGTCGGTCTCGGCGCATGTGGCGGCATTCCCGGCGACGCCGTCGTGCAGGTTGACGGCAGCGCGATCACGAAGGCCACGTTCGATCACTGGATGAGGATCGCGAAGGCCCCGAGCAGGCCTGGTGCGAGGTACGAGGCAGCGAAGGCGGAAGTGCTCGGGTTTCTGATCACCGCCGACTGGATGATCGGCGAAAGCTCGCTTCGGGGTGTCAGGTTGAGCGACGCCGAAGTCAAGCGGCAGCTCGTGAGAGAGAAGCTCGCCGCGTTTCCCGAACCGGCGAAGTTCAAGGCCTATCTACGGAGCTCCGGCGAGACCGTCTCCGACGTACTGCTCGACCTCAAGGTGCACATGCTCGAGCAGAAACTCGAACAGCGCGCACTGCACGGCAAGACCGAGGCTGCGCGGCAAAAGGCGTTTGCCGCATTCGTCAAGGCGTTCAGGAAGAAGTGGACGGCAAACACCGACTGCCGTCCCGCTTATGTCGTCGTGGACTGCAGGCAGTACAAGCCACCCAGGCAGCGGCCGCCCGAGGCGCCCACGACGAAGCCGGCGCCGGCGGTCAGCCCCGACCGTGCGCCGGCGGTCAAGCCGAAGCGGTTGCCGGCGGTCAAGCCGAAGCGGCTGCCGGCGAAGCCGAAGCACGCACCGAACACGAAATAGCGCGAAGCGCCCACACGCCGGCCTGTAGACTGCCCCGCGTGATTCGGCGAGGCGGCGCACAATGACGAGCGTGCGCGATGCCGCGTTCGAGCTGTTGCGCGCGCGCGGCATGACGACGATCTTCGGCAACCCGGGCTCGACGGAGCTGCCGATGCTCGCCTCCTACCCGGACGATTTCCGCTACGTGCTCGGCCTGCAGGAGGCGGTGGCGGTGGGCATGGCGGACGGCTTCGCGCAGGCGAGCGGCAACGTCGCGCACGTGAACCTGCACACGGCGCCGGGCCTCGGCAACGGCGTCGGCGCGATCTTCAACGCGCGCGCGAACAAGGCGCCGCTGCTCGTGACGGCGGGCCAGCAGGTGCGTTCGCTGATGACGCTGCAGGCCAATTTGACCAACCGCGACGCGGTCGAGGTGCCCAAGCCATATGTGAAGTTCAGCGTCGAGCCGCCGCGCGCGGCCGACGTTCCGTTCGCGCTCGCGCAGGCGATCCACCACGCGTCGCTGCCGCCGCAGGGTCCGGCGTTCGTGTCGATCCCGATGGACGACTGGGGTGCGCAGGCCG
>JASLHP010000303.1 GCA_030149625.1 Solirubrobacteraceae bacterium | reverse complement strand
CGCGCTGCAGGTAGCGTTCGCGATCGTAGGTGCGCCGCATCGCCTTGAGCACGCGGCTGGAGCCAGACTGCAGCGGCAGATGGATGTGCTCGCACACGCTCGCGAGCTCGGCGTGCGCGCGGATCACGTCTTCGCGCATGTACTTCGGGTGCGGGCTCGTGTAGCGGATGCGCTCGATCCCCTCGATGTCGTCGAGCAGCGCGAGCAGCTGCGCGAAGCCGGTGCGAGCCGCCGTCGCTCCCGGCGCATCGCCAGCGATCCTGAGGTCGCGCCCGTAGGAGTTGACGTTCTGCCCGAGCAGCGTGATCTCCTTGACGCCGTCCGCGGCCATCGCGCGAACCTCGGCCACGAGCTCCGCCGGCGGGCGGCTGACCTCGCGCCCACGTGTGGAGGGCACGATGCAGTACGAGCACGCGCAGTTGCAACCTACGCTGATCTGCACCCAACCCTGGAACGAGCGCTCGCGCCGCGCCGGCAGATGGCCGGTGAAGCTCTCGAACTCGAAGAACCCTTGCGCCGTCAGCGAGTCGCTCGTCAAGAACTCCGCGAGCTTGTGCACCTGGCCGGGGCCGAACGCGACATCGACGAACGGAAAGCGCTCGAACACCTCGTCCTTGACGGACTGCGCCCAGCAGCCGCCGACCCCGACGATGCGCTCGGGCCGTTCGCGCTTCAGGCGCTTTGCCTCCCCCAGGTGGGCGATGAAGCGGCTGTCCGCCGACTCGCGGATCGAGCAGGTGTTGAACAGGATCAGGTCGGCGTCGCCCCGCTCGGCCGCGGCGACGTACCCGAGCGACTCGAGCATCCCCTTCATGCGCTCGGAGTCGTGCTCGTTCATCTGGCAGCCGAACGTCGTCACGTGGTAGAGCTTCATCGCGACAGCGTACCCGGCGCCACGCGTCGCGACCGCAACACCCGGCCGCCAGCCGGGTTGCGTGCACGAGGACTCCGACGCGCCCATCGAGGACGGTTCGAGAGGCGGACAGATCTGTGAACAAGCTCAAGAGAACGCCATTGCTCGCGCTGGCGGTTGCGCTCAGCGCCTGGGTTGCGCCAGCGACGGCGATGGCCACCCCGAGCCTGCGCTGGTCGTCGCTGGGAACCTTCGACGTCACCGGCGGCACCCCGAATGCGCTCGCGTGCGCGTCCGAAGCCGTGTGTGTCGCCGTCGACGACAGGGGCAACGCGTTCACGACGTCCGACGCCACCGCCGCGAGCCCGACCTGGAGCAGGGCCGAAATCGATCCCGGCGAAGCGCTGAGCGCGGTCGCTTGTGCGCCTAGCGGCCCGTGCGTCGCGGTCGATCGCCACGGGCACGCCTTCGCCAGCTCCAACCCCGGGGTTGCGCAGTGGTCACCGCCGGTGAGCCTGCCCGTCGGCGGCGACGCGCTCACCGGCGTGTCGTGCCCCACCGCGTCGCTGTGCGTGGCGGTCGACGCGGAAGGCGACGTGGCCACGAGCACAGATCCTCCCGCGGGCACGTGGACGCTCGCGAGCAGCCATCCCGGCGCACAGCTCACGGCCGTCTCGTGCGCCTCGCCGGCGTTGTGCGTCGCCGTCGACGCCGCCGGCGACGCGCTTGCCAGCTCCAGCCCCACGGGCAGCGCGGAGGGATGGTCGCAGCTGCGCGTCGATACCGGCGAACTGCGAGCCGTGTCGTGCTGGACGTCGGGCGCGTGCGTCGCCGTCGATCGGGCTGGCGCGGCGCTCAGCAGTGCCGACCCGCTGGCGACGGCGACGTTCACGGGCGCCGAACCGCCGAGCCCGGCGGCGACGTGGAGCTCGACACCGATCGCCTCGCAGCCGCTTAGCGCGGTGTCGTGCGCATCTTCTGGCCTGTGCGTCGCCGGGGACGCAGGCGGCGGTGCTCACGCGAGCGACGGCGCCACATCGGCGGTTCCCGCGTGGAGCGCCTCCAGCGCGGCCGCACAGCCGCTCACGCTCACGGGCATCTCCTGCCTGGCGGGCGGCCTGTGCATCGCGATCGACTCGGCTGGCGCCGCGTTCGCCGGGCGTGTGCCGGCCCCGGAAGCGGCAACGCACGAAGCGATCGAAAAGAGCAGCACGAGCGCGACCTTGACGGGCCTCGTCGCCCCCAACGACGCGGTGCTCGGCACGTGCGAGTTCGAATATGGCATCGGCACAGCGTCCGGCGTCTACACGCAGTCGGTGCCCTGCACAGCGATGCCGAGCGCGATCGGCGGCGCACAGCCGGTCTCGGCGCCACTGTCTGGCCTTGCCGCGAACACGGCCTACCACTTCCGCCTCACCGTTTCGGGCCCGTCGGGGGCCGCCTCTGGAGCCACGGAATCGTTTACGACGCTCAGCTCCTCGCAGGTGCCGCTCGTGCACCCGAGCCCGTCGATCACGGGCACGCCCGCCAACGGTCAGCGTCTGACATGTCACCCCGGCCTGCCCGCGGGCGCCGCGGCGCAGCTGGCGTACGCGTGGCTGCGCGATGAGATCGCGATCCAGGGTGCCTCCAGCTCGACGTACACGGTCAAAGGCCAGGACAGCGGCCATCACCTGCAGTGCGAGGTGACGGCCACGGACGCGGGCGGCGGCGTGACCGCGAAGAGCGCGTTCGTGACGATCCCCACCGGCGGCGTGCCGGCGTCCGCCGGCGAGACGGCGGTCGGCAGGGCGAGCTTCGGCAACTGGAGGGTGGGCGTGCCCGTGACCTGCTCGGCTCAGGCCAGCAGCGGCTGCGCGGTCGTGCTGCGCCTGACCGCGGTCGAGACGCTCAGCGGCGCGCGCGTCGTCGCGATCGCCGCACGCTCGCGGCGCACTCGCGGTAGGAGCGCGGCGCTCAGTCACAGGACGATTACGCTCGCGAGTGTCCGCACGCGCCTAGCGCCTGGCGCGCACGCGGCGCTCACGGCGCCGCTCGCGGCGAGCGCGCGACGCCTGCTGGCGTCCGCACGTCGCTTCAGCGCCGAGTTGCGCGTCAGCGGAACCGTGATCGGCGTGATCGAAGCGCAGCTCGCCCGGCAGGAGCTGACGCTCACCGCGCCCACTCGTCGCGTGTCAGGCCATGGCGCTCATCGGCGCTAGCCGCCGCGGCGCGGCGGCGGCGGCGGCGCTTGCCGCAGCGTTCGCGCTCGCTGCGCCGCCGGCCGGCCGGGCGGCGAGCGTGCTCGCGGCAACGCCGTACATGGGCTGGGACACGTACTTCGCGCTGGGCGGCCGCTACAGCGAGGCGACCGTGCTGCGTGAGGCAAGCGAGCTGAAGGCGCTCGGCCTCGAGCGACGTGGCTACAACTACGTGTGGTTGGACGTCGGCTGGTGGCACGGCACCCGCAACGCCGAGGGAGAGATCACCGTGAGCGCGACGCAATGGCCGCACGGGCTTGCGTGGTTGACGCGGACGCTGCATGCGGCAGGCTTCCGCGTCGGCCTCTACACCGATGCTGGCCCCAACGGCTGTGGCGGCGCCGGGCAGGGCAGCTACGGCCACTATCGGCAGGATGTCGACGCGTTCGCGACCTGGGGCTTTGACGCGGTCAAGGTCGACTTCTGCGGTGGCACCGAATATCACCTCAATCCCGCAGCCGCGTACGCCGCGTTCCACGAGGCGATCGAGGACAACTCCAGTCACCGGCCGATGCTGCTGTCGATCTGCAACTTCCAGCAGCCCGAACAGTACGGCGAAGGCGCGCCGCCGCTCGTGGAATCGGCGTTCTCCTCTTACACGTTCGGTCCAACGGTCGGCAACAGCTGGCGCACCGACACAGACGTCGGCTACCCCGGCAACGTGCCGTTCACCGACGTGCTGCGCAACATCGACGCGGACGCGGCCGCGCCGCAGGCGGCCGGCCCCGGCCATTGGAACGACCCGGACTACCTCGCGCCCGACCAGGGCATGACCGCAGCTCAGTTCCGCAGCCAGCTCAGCATGTGGGCGATGCTCGCTGCGCCGCTGATGGTGAGCGACGATCTCACGAAGATCCACGCCGCAAGCCTCGCCGCGATTCAGAACACGGAAGTGATCGCCGTCGACCAGGACCCGGCTGGCGTCCAGGGCACGCTGCTGTCGGCGTCGGGCAACGGCGAGGTGTGGGTCAAGCCGCTGATCGACGGCTCGCGCGCGGTCGCGCTGCTCAACCGCGGCTCGAGCGCGATCAGGATCGAAACGAGCGCCGGCGCGGTCGGCCTGCCTTCAGCGCGGAGCTACTTCGTGCGCAATCTCTGGACGCACGATGTCAGCCACAGCGGTGGCTCGGTCATCGCCGAGGTGCAGCCCTACAGCACCGTGCTGCTGCGTATTTCAGGCGCCGGCGGCTGATCCTCGCTCTCGTCACTCGGCGATCATGAGCCGCATTCGACCGTACCTAGCAGACAGCTCTTGCGCGGCCGCTTTGCTTTCGCCCTCTTCCGGGCTGGGCGGAGGACCG
>JASLHP010000197.1 GCA_030149625.1 Solirubrobacteraceae bacterium | reverse complement strand
CCATTCGCCGTCCTCGAGAACGGGAGCGTCGGCGAATGGTGGGCGCACGAACTGGAGGGCTGTCTCGTCGGCGACGGGCCGGCGCTGCTCGGCACGGTCAAGCGGCTGCTCGAGCTGCCCTCGTGCGAGGCGCTCGAGCTGGAGCCGGCGGACGGCGGGCAGGCGCTGCTCGTGCCGATGGTCGCGGACGCGATCCGCGACGTCGACCCCGCGAGCGGGCGCATCGAGGTGAACCTTGCGTTCCTCGACCTCGCGGACAGGGCGATCGTCACGTGAACGTCGATGTGTTCACGCTGTTCCCGGAGTGGTTCGAGTGGTTCGCCGAGCAGCGTCACGTCGGCAACGTGCTCGCGGCGGGCTCGCGCTTGCGGTGCGTGAACCCGCGCGATCACACGCCGCTCAGCGGTGGCCAGGTGGATGACACGCCGTTCGGCGGGGGCGCTGGGATGGTCTTGCGCGTGGACGTGCTCGACAACGCGCTGCGTGCGCACTATGGCGTCGACCCCGCGCAATTGCGCCGCGAGCGTCGTGTGATCGCGCTGGCGCCCGGCGGCAGGCTGCTCGACGAGGAGCTCGCGCTGGAGCTCGCCGGCGAGCCCGCGCTGACGTTGCTGTGCGGTCGCTACGAGGGCTTCGACGAGCGGATCCTCGAACACCTCGTCAGCGACGTCGTCTCGATCGGCCGCTATGTGCTGAGCGGTGGCGAGCTGGCGGCGATGGTTCTGTGCGACGCGGTGCTGCGCAAACTGCCCGGAGCGCTCGGGCACGAGCGCTCCGCCGTGGAGGAGTCCTTCAGCGCGGCCTTGGCGGGGAACCCTGAGTATCCGCACTACACCCGCCCGGCCGAGTACCGCGGCTGGCGAGTGCCCGACGTGCTGCTGTCGGGCCACCACGAGCAGATCGCGGACTGGCGCCGTCAGCGCAGCCGCGAACGCGGCGAGAAGGCGTCCCGGCGGGGCGACTAAGCGAAGGTTCACGCCCGGTTCGCGCCTGGTGCGGCGGAATGGCGCGGCCGTTCGCTACCATTGCGGCTCGCGCCGGCCGAGAGCCAGCTCTCGGCGTGTCCAGTTCGTCGAAGGCGCCTTCCCCCTTTTTCGCCATGAGCAGCGTCATCGCAACCATCGAGCGCGCGCAGTTGCGCCGCGTCCCAGACTTCGCCCCGGGCGACCGCGTCAAGGTTCACTTTCAGGTGATCGAGGGTGCCCGCAGCCGCGTGCAGGTATTCGAGGGCGTCGTGATCAAGCGCCAGGGCCACGGCGTGCGCGAGACCTTCACCGTGCGCAAGCAGTCGTTCGGGGTCGGTGTCGAGCGCATGTTCCCGCTGCATTCGCCGAAGATCGAGCGGATCGAGTTGGCGGCCCGCGGCGACGTTCGTCGCGCCAAGCTCTACTACCTGCGTGACCGGGTCGGCAAGCGCGCACGCGTACGCGAGCGCCGCTACACGGGCCCCGAGGTGATCGTCGAGCCGGGTCTGCTGGAAGAGGCCGCGCCGGCCGAGCCGCGGGAGGCGAGCGACGTCGAGGGCTCGGCCGCACAGGAGGCGGTCCGCGAGGACGTCACGCAGGACGGCGAGCACGCTGAAGCAGCTGTCGTGGGGGGTAGTCAGGAACAAGCGGACGCGCCCGATCTGGGATCTGACGCCGCTGACGCCGAGGGCAGCGCGCCGATTGCCGATAGCGCAGCGGACGCCGGCGCCACTGATGCCGCCTCCGATGCCGGTGACGCCGAGGAGGGCGTTTCCGCCGGCGATGACTCGGCGTGAGCCCGGGCGCTGAGACCGGCGGGCGCCAGAGCTTCAGCCTGCGATCCGGCAGGCGCCGGGGCGCTGAAGACGGCGAGGCGGATGGTGTGCCGGGCGGCGGGGCCGCTCAGAAGCGCTCGAAATCGACGATGGGCTCGTTCATTGAGCTCGTCGTGATCATCGTCGTGGCGTTGGGGCTCGCGCTTGGCATCCAGGCGTTCATCGTCAAGCCGTACCGCATCCCCAGCGGCTCGATGGAGCCGACGCTGGCGATCGGCCAGCGGGTGCTCGTCAACCGCATCGGCACCGACTTCAGCGAACCCCACGTCGGCGAGATCGCGGTGTTCCACCCGCCGGAAGGGGCCGAGCAGGAGGAGTGCGGTCCGACGCCGCACGTGGTCAAGCTGGGCGGCGCGGCGTGTTCGCAGCCGGTGCCGCGGCAGGACTCGGGCACGAACTTCATCAAGCGGGTCGTCGCGGGCCCCGGCGACGAAATCTACGTCAAGGAAGGCCACGTCTACCGCAAGGCGGCCGGCGCCGCCAGCTTCGTGCGCGAGAAGGACTCCTACATCCGGGAATGCGGCGTGAGCCCCGAGTGCAACTTCCCCACCCCGATCAAGATTCCCGCCGGTCACTGGTTCATGATGGGCGACAACCGTGGCGAATCCGACGACAGCAGGTTCTGGGGACCAGTCCCCACCGGATGGATCATCGGAGGGGCCGTCGCGACCTACTGGCCGCCCGACCGCATCGGCTTCTTCTAGCGAGCACGGCGGCGGCCCGGAGCTCGTTGTGGGAGCGCCTCGATCCGGCTCCGGCTCCACGGCGCGTACCCGGCGCCGAGCGCGCCGTGCCGCCAGCGGCAGGCGGCTGTTCGCGTTCGACCGTCGTCTCGGCTACCGCTTCGTCGCTGGCGCCGACGAGGCCGGACGCGGCTGTCTCGCGGGGCCGCTGGTCGCAGCCGGCGTGCTGTTCGACTACGACTCGCTCACGACCCGCGAGTTGAGCGCGCTCGGCTCGCTCAACGACTCCAAGCAGCACAGCGCCGAGGCGCGCGAGGAGCTCTATCCGCTCGTCATGCGCAGTGCGACGCGCGTCGTCGTCGTATCGCGGTGCGCGCGCGGGATCGACGCTCGGGGACTGCACAAGACGAACCTCGCGGCCCTGCGCGACGCCGTGCGCGGTGTTACCTCGGATATCCCGGCGGGCGATGCGCTGTGCCTGCTCGACGGCTTCGCCGTCGCCGAGCTCGAGCATCCGCAGCGCGCGATCGTCGACGGCGACGCCACGAGCGCGGCGATCGCCGCGGCGTCGATTGTCGCCAAGGTCACACGCGACCGCTTCATGCACGCCGCCGACGCCCGGCATCCTGGGTGGAGTTTTGCCGAGCACGTCGGCTACTCGACGCCGTCGCACCGTGAGGCGATTCTGCGCCAGGGCGTATCGCCGCTGCACAGGATGTCGTTCCAGTCGCTCGCGTATCAGCAGCTCGCGCTGTAGCTGACTCAGCCGACGGGCGGGCTGCGTGGCTCAGCCGACGGGCGGGCTGCCGCCCAGGCGCGGACGCTGCCGCAGGCGACCTTTACCAGGCAGCCTCCAGGTGGTCGAGGCGAATCAGCCTGCCGCGCTCGTCGACGATCACGCCTACCGCGTCGAACCGGATCGTGCGGGCCGTGGGGCGCTCGTGGCGCTCGTCGCTGAGCCAAGCCCGTGCGAGTCTTCGCAGGCGTGCGCGCTGGCGCGGGCGCAGCCACGGGAGCGGCTCCTGCTCGGGCCTGATCGCCCGGCCCTTGCGTCCGGCTCGGCGGGTCTTCACCTCGACGAAGGCGAGCACGCGTCCGTCGAACACGATCAGGTCGATCTCGCCGTAGCGGGTGCGCGCGTTACGTGCGACGGCGGTGAAGCCGAGCCGTGTGAGGTGCTCGGCGGCGAGATCCTCGCCGAGGCGTCCGACCGCGTGGCGCGCGTCGCTGTATTGACGTTGCGGGCGGGGTGGCGCGCTTGCGGTGGGCTTGCCGGTAGGCATGGAGGGCACGCTAGGGCCCTTGATGTCACACGGCGGCGGACTTTGTGCCTTCTCAGCACACTCGTTGTGTCGAGTGTGTGTCCTCGGCGCTGACGGCGTGACCGCGGAGGCTCCGAGAGCCTCAGGGCGCGCGGCCCCGGCGGGTGCGGGCTGCGCGCCCTGAGGCGCATCGTTGCTAAGCGCTGATCGCGTGTTGCGTATACGGGACCGATTGGCGAACTCGTGCCGGTCGGCGCGCGCGCGTGTGACGCTTGCGGACAGGCCGCTCGTGCTCGGCGTGCTCGGCGTCGCTGATTGCCCACGCAAGCCGCTCGACGAGCTGCGCGGCGGCGTGGCCGCTGCTCAGGTGAATCGAGCGCACCTGCTCTTCGAGCAGGACTGGGGTCTGGTCGGTCAACCCGGACGCGACGGGGTCGGTGGTGACGATGATTCTGGGCATGCGCAATTCCTCTGTGTGGTGGTTGGCCTGCGAGAGGCTGGGTCGTGAGGGCGAGCACCGGGGCGAGCGGCGCGTCCTCCAATATTGTCCATCAAATATATCGAAAATATGATGAATGTCAAGCGGGCGAGCTTTCCGATGGCTGCGAGCGGCGCGCTACGCGTCGCTCGCGTAGCCTGCTCTGCCATGAGCGAGGAAGCGACGGACTTCGAGGGCGCGGCCGCGACGGAGCAGCCGGGGTCGAGCGCGGACGGCGTCGGGGGCCGGGAGGCCGAGCACAGTGGGCCGCGCTCGCTCGACGGCGTCAGCAGCTTCATGGGACTGCGCTGGGAGGACCCGCAGACGGTGCGCATGCGCGTCAGGCCCGAGCTGATCAACGGCGGTGGGCTGCTCTCGGGTGTGGCCACGTACGCGATGGTCGACTACTGCATGGGCTCGACGCTGTGGGTGCAGACGGCCGAGAACGAGCGCATCGCGACGATCTCGATCTCGATCAACTACATCCAGACGGCGACGGCGGGGGAGATCGTCTGCAGGACGACGCTCGACCGGCGCAACCGCACCGTCGGCATCATGAAATCGGAGGTTCGCCACGAGGATGGCAGGCTGCTCGTGACCGCCGTGGGGATCTACTCGATTCGCGTGCCGCGCGAGCTGCGCGCCTAGGCGCGCAGCTCGCGTTCGCGTGAGGCCGCGATGAGCACGCCGACGCCGACCGTGCTCACGATCGCCGGCTCGGACTCGGGCGGCGGCGCTGGCATCCAGGCCGACCTGAAGGCGTTCGCGCGCTGCGGCGTGCACGGCACGAGCGCGATCACCGCGATCACCGCACAGAACACGGTGCGCGTCAGCGCCGTTCACCCGATCCCGCCTGAGATCGTGCTCGCGCAGGTGCGCGCCGTGCTGTCGGACATCGGCGTCGACGCGGTCAAGGTCGGCATGCTCGGCACCGCCGAGGTCACGCTCGCGGTCGGGCGCGCTCGACGAGCTGCCGGCTGGCACGCCGGTGGTCGTGGACCCGGTGATGGTGGCCGAGTCGGGCGCGTCGCTGCTCGCCGCCGACGCACGACGCGCGCTCGTCGAGGAGATCCTGCCGCGCGCGAGCGTGCTGACGCCGAACTTGCCGGAGGCGCGCGCGCTCGCCGGCTGCGAGGCGCCCGCGACTGCCGGCGAGAGAGCCGGCGGAGCCGTGGCCGGGGATGCGCCGGCTCGAGACGAGGATGCGCAGGCGGAGCGGCTCGCGCGGGTCGTGCTCGCGCTGGGCCCGCGGGCGCTGGTGCTCACGGGCGGGCACCGCGTACGAGCGGTCGACCTGTTCGTGGATCGCGCCGGCGCGGTCGTGGAGATCGTGGGCGTGCGCCACCGCGATGGTGCCGCGCACGGCTCCGGCTGCACGCACTCCTCCGTGCTCGCGGCCCAGCTCGCGCTCGGGCGCACCCCGCTCGAGGCCGCGCGGATCGCGCGCGAGCTGGCCGCGGTGGCGGTCGGCGGCGGCCTGCGCGACATCGGCGCGGGCGCCGGGCCCGTGGACGTGCTGCGGATCGAGCGCATGCGCGAAAGCTGACGTTCGGCGTCCGCGCGTTTGCCATAATCGGTGAGCGATGAAGCTGCTGCGTATGAAGCCGGGTCATGGCGAGGTCGTTCTGGCCGAAGGCGACGTGGCGGTGCCGGAGCAGGAGCGGGAGCTGATCGAGGCCTTTCGCCGCGAGCTCGACGCCGGCATGTGGGCGGCGGTGCCGACCGAGGCGCCGAGCGGCCGTCGTGAGGCGGAGCTCGTGAAGAGCTTCGACGAGGTGCCGCGCGACGCCGAGCGCGTGATCTTCTTCCCGCGAGCCGCGGGCGGCGCACCAGCGGCGACGCGCTAGCCATTCGTGGGGCTCGCGCTCGGCACCGCGGCGGTCGTGCTAGTCGTGCTGCTGTGGGAGCTGGCGCGCCCGACGCTCGCGCGCGCGCTCGAGCGTGGCCGTGAGCTTTGGGCTGCGCACCGGCGTGGGCGAGACCCGGAGGGTTACGACCCGGGGCGCGAGCGGCGCGCCGAGCAGCGCGCGCGGGCACTGCTGCGTTCGTGCGTGAGCAAGCGCGACTGGGAGATGTACCGCGATCTCGGCTTCCTACGCGTCTGGGGCGGGCTCGGCGAGCGCGGGCGCGGAGCGGGTGCCTCCTACGCCTACCTGATCTACCCGCACAAGCCGATCGTCGCGTACGTGCCGCAGACGGGCGAGCTGCTCAACGAGTACTGCGTCGCGTTCCCCGACGAGTCAAAGCCCTACGGCAGCTCGCGGCTGCCGGACTCCGACGACGTGCTCGCGAAGTGGATGGCGCTGAGCGCCGACGAGCGGCGGCTGGTGGGCGAGGCGAACATGCACCTGCCGGGCCGTCAGGTGGACCCGGATCGGGTGCGGCGCGACATCGCGCGCCTGCGCCGCTGGGAGCAGCAGCTCGCGCGCGAGCCGCTGCATGCTCGCGGGCGCGACGGGTCGCAGGGTCGCGACCCGGATAACATCCGCGCCGCGTGAGCAGCCCCGACTCCTTCGACGTCAAGCACCGCAGCCGCGCCCTCACCGAGGGGCCGGAGCGCGCGGCCGCGCGCTCCTACCTGCACGGGATCGGCTACTCGGCGGAGGATCTCGCCAAGCCGATCGTCGGCGTCGCGCACTCGTGGATCGAGACGATGCCGTGCAACTTCAACAACCGCGTGCTCGCGGCGAAGGTCAAGGAGGGCATCCGCGCGGCGGGCGGCACGCCGATGGAGCTGAACACGATCGCGATCTCCGACGGCATCACGATGGGCACCGCGGGCATGCGCGCGTCGCTGGTCTCACGCGAGCTGATCGCCGACTCGATCGAGCTTGTAGCCTCCGCCCACGCGTTCGACGCGCTGGTCACGATCAGCGGTTGCGACAAGACGATCCCGGGCACGGTGATGGCGCTCGCGCGCCTGAACATCCCCGGGCTGATGCTCTACGGCGGCTCGATCAAGCCCGGCCACTACAGGGGCGCGGAGGTCACGATCCAGCAGGTGTTCGAGGCGGTCGGGCAGTTCGCGGCCGGCAAGATCACCGAGGACGAGCTGCACGAGCTCGAGGAGGCGGCCTCGCCGGGCGCGGGCGCGTGCGGCGGGCAGTTCACGGCGAATACGATGGCGATGGCGTTCGAGGCGCTCGGAATCTCGCCGGCGGGCACTGCGATGGTCCCCGCCGAGGACGGGCGCAAGCTCGAGGTCGCCAAGCAGTGCGGCGAACTGGCGATGGACGTGCTGCGCCGCGGCCAGCGACCGAGCGACGTGATCACCAAGCCCGCGCTGGAAAACGCGATCGCGGCGGTCGCCACGAGCGGCGGCTCCACCAACGGCGTCCTGCACCTGTTGGCGGTCGCGTACGAAATGGGCGTGCCGCTGGAGATCGACGAGTTCGAGGCGATCTCAGAGCGCACGCCGCTGCTGTGCGAGCTGCAGCCGGGCGGGCGCTACGTCGCGACGGAGCTGTATGAAGCCGGCGGCGTGCCGCTCGTGCTCTCGCGCCTGAACGAGGCGCGCATCCTCAACGCGGACGCGCCGACGGTCACCGGCAGGACGATCGGCGAGCACGCGGCCGAGGCGGCGGAGACGGACGGCCAGCCGGTCGTGCGCCCATTGTCCGACCCGATCAAAGCGACTGGCGGCTTCGCGATCCTGCGCGGGAACGTCGCGCCCGAAGGCTGCGTGGTGAAGCTCTCCGGCCACGAGCGGCGCAAAGCGCTCGGGCCGGCGCGCGTGTTCGACGGCGAGGAGGCGGCGATGACGGCGGTGCTCGCGCACGAGCTGAAGGCAGGCGACATCGTCGTGATCCGCGGCGAGGGCCCCGCTGGCGGTCCCGGAATGCGCGAGATGCTGTCGGTGACGGCGGCGATCGTGGGGGAGGGGCTCGGCGAAGAGGTCGCTCTCATAACCGACGGGCGCTTCTCCGGCGCGACGCGCGGCTTCATGGTCGCCCACGTCGCGCCGGAGGCGGTGCGCGGCGGACCGATCGCGGCGATACGGGACGGCGACGAGATCACGATCGACGCCGACACGGGGCGGCTCGACGTGGCGCTCTCCGACGAGGTGATCGCCGAGCGCGTCGCCGCCTACCGGCAGCCGCCGCGCGCCGACGAGCACGTCGATGTGGCGATCCAGAAGTACGCGAAGCTCGTCGGCAGCGCCGCCCAGGGCGCGATCACCCGATAGGAAGCCGCTGGGGGACTACTCCGCGAGGAAGTCATCGAGCAGGGCGTTGAACGCGGCGGGGCGCTCGAGCATCGCCATGTGGCCGGTGTCCTCGAAGATCACCTTGCGGGAGTCGGGGATCAACTCCTCGAACACGTCGGCGTCGCGCACGGAGATGAGCCGGTCGCCGTCGCCCCACACGATCAGCGTCGGGCACGCGATCTCGGGCAGGCGCTCGCGGAAGTCGTAGTCGAGGATCGACTGCAGCGCCTGGACGAAGCCGGGCTTGCCGGCGCCGCGCAGCTGCTCGGCGGCGAGCGCGGCGGGCAGGCGACCCGGATGGCGCGCGACGATGTACAGGAGCATCTCGCGCAGACGCGCGCGGCGCGCGACGGCGTCGGATTTGGAAGCGAGCCACGCGCCGCCGCCTACGAGCACGGCCTCCAGGCGGCGCAGCGACGGCAGCGCGCGTGCGACGGAGGGGTTGGCGGTCGTGGAGATGCCGGCGGCGGAGATCAGCACGAGTCGCTCGACGCGCCGCGGGAACGCGATCGCGAGCTCGGCGGCGATGAAGCCGCCCATCGAGTTGCCGACGACGGCTGCGGCGTCGATCCCGAGCTCGCCGAGCAGGCTGTCGAGCAGGCGCGCGTAGCCGGAGATCGTGATGCGCGTCCCGGGAGGACGCGACTCGGCCGGCATCGGCGAGTAGCCGAAGCCGGGCAGGTCGAGCGCGAGCACGCGGTGCTCGCGCGCGAGCACGGGCAGCTGCTCGAGCCAGTTCGCCCAGCAGCCGGACAGCCCATGGACGAACACCAGCGGCTGGCTCTCGGTCCGCTGTGCGGCGGCGGCTTCGGGACCGAGCTCGATCGTGTTGACGGGCTGGCCGTCGATCACGAGCCAGCGCTGGTGCACGCGCCAGTCGACGCCGAGCCACGGCGATCGTCCGATCGGGCCGTAGGCGGCGGCCTCGCCGGCTGGAACGCGTGTCGCGGTCGCGTCGCGTGAATCGACGTTCACGCGTGTGACTGTACTTCAGGCAGGCGGAGCATCCCTCGTGGCGAAGTAGTGCACGACATGACTGTGACGATGCGGGAGGGGACGTCGGTCGCGGAGCACGAGCGCCTGCGCGGCGTGTGGGCTGAGGCGAACGCGCTGCTGGACGGCGATCTGCGTCGCCGCGACGCCGCCGCGCGCACGCGCCGCGCCTACGCGCTCGACGTCGGCCAGTTCGCGCGCTGGGCGATCCGCCGCGCGCTGTCCCCCGACGCGGTTGGGCCAAAGGACGTGCGCCGCTACGTCGCCCACCTGTCCGATCGCTCGCCGGGTGGCGAGGGTGTCGCGCCGAGCACCTCGGCGCGCAAGCTGGCGGCGTTGCGTGCGCTGTTCGCGAGCCAGCGCGAGCACGGGCGCATCTCCCAGAATCCGGCGGACCTCGTCTCGACGCCGCGCCGGGGCTCGCGCCTGCCGCGCGTGTTGAGCGCGAACGAGGCGGGCGGGCTGCTCGACGCGATCGGGGACCGGACCCCGGCCCGCGACGCGGCCGACCCGCTCGACCCGCTAGAGCTGCGCGACCGCGCGATGTTCGAGCTCGCGTACTCGTGTGGGCTGCGCGCCGAGGAGCTCGTGTCGCTGAGCTGCGCCGACATCGACTACGACGGCGAGCAGTTGCGCGTGGAGGGCAAGGGCCGCAAGACGCGCTTCGTGCCGGCCGGCGAGCCGGCGCTGGCGGCCGTCGTCGTCTATCTGGAGCGCGCGCGCCCGACGCTCGCCGCGCAGGCGGCGCGCCAGCCGCACGGCGCGGCGGCGCGGATGGGCGAGCGCGACGCGCTGTTCCTCAGCAAGAGTGGCCGGCCGCTGGGCACGGGCGACGTGCGCAGGCGCCTGCGCACGTGGACGAAGCGCGTCGGCATCGGCGAGGGCGCTTCGCCGCACACGCTGCGCCACAGCTTCGCCACGCACCTGCTCGACGGCGGCGCGGACCTGCGCAGCATCCAGGAGCTCCTGGGGCACGCGAGCGTGTCCAGCACCCAGATATACACTCGGGTAGAGTCCGCCAGGCTCAGGAGCGCCTATGCGCGCAGTCACCCTCGGGCGTGATTGAGATGCCCACCCGCCCCTAGGGGGGATGGAACCCTGGAGACGAACGTCAAACCGATCGAGCTGCGCGAACTGTGGCGGCGCTACAAGTCCGAAGGCGACGCGCGCGTTCGCGAGCGGCTGGTCGTCGCGTATTCGCCGCTGGTCAAGTACGTCGCCGGGCGCACCGCCGCGGGGCTGCCGCCGCACGTCGAGGAGGCCGATCTGATCTCCTACGGACTCGTCGGCCTGATCTCGGCGATCGAGCGCTTCGACCTCTCTCGGGACATCAAGTTCGAGACCTACGCGATCATGCGCATCAAGGGCGCGATCATCGATGAGTTGCGCTCGCTGGACTGGGTGCCGCGCAGCGTGCGCGCACGGGCGCGCGAAGTCGAGCGCGCGAACGCAAAGCTCGAGCACACGCTGCAGCGCGCGCCCACCGACCAGGAGCTCGCGGACGAGCTGGGCATCACGATCGACGAACTGAACGACTCGCTGCTGGCGATCTCGCACTCCTCGATCGTCGCGCTGGACGAGCTGTGGAGCGTGTCGGACTCCAGCGGCGACCAGGTGTCGCTGATGGACACGATCGAGGACCCCGGCGCGCCCGACCCGGCGCGCGCGCTGGACGTCGGCGACCTCAAGGACCGCATCGCCGAGTCGATCGCCAAGCTGCCGGAGCGCGAGAAGCTCGTGATCGCGCTCTACTACTACGAGAACCTGACCCTGCGCGAGATCGGCGAGGTGCTCGGCGTGACCGAGTCGCGCGTCTCGCAGATGCACACCAAGGCCGTGCTGCGCCTGCGCTCGCGGATGCAGGAGGAGTCCTTCGACGACTGAGTGCGCTACGGGCGGGCGGGTGCGCCGCTCTGGGTTTACCAGTCCGTGCGAGGGCGGCCCACTCGTGGCCAGCGTCTCGCTCGGTGGATGGCACTCCACACAATGCCGGCGGGTGACCGGCCGACCGTCTATCGCGCGCCGAGTGCACAGCGGCGGCTATGCTCGCTGGCGCCACGTTTGGCTTTCTTGCCTTCAGGGCTCAGAGCCTCTGGATCGCTGCCCGTGACGGCCAGGCGGCTGGGTCCGGATGGCGCAGGCGCCGTCCGGCGACCGGCTGCATGCAGCCGGTCGAGGGGTCGCACATGTGCGACCCCTCGGGTGGGCGCATGCGCCC
>JASLHP010000188.1 GCA_030149625.1 Solirubrobacteraceae bacterium | reverse complement strand
AGCGCTGCATCGCCCGCGCGTAGCTCTCGAGCGTCAGCCGCGCGGTGCGCTCCCAGGTGAACTGCCGCGCGCGCGCCAGGCCGCGCTCGCGCAGCCGCGTGACCTCGGTCGCGTCACCGAGCAAGCGCTCGACGGCGGCCGCGATCGCTGCCTCGTCGCGCGGATCGAACAGCAACGCAGCATCGCCCGCGACCTCCGGCAGCGACGAGCTGTTGGAGCACGCGACGGGCACCCCCCGCGCCATCGCCTCGAGCACGGGCAGGCCAAAGCCCTCATACAGCGACGGGTACACGAACGCGCGGGCAAGCGACCACAGCCCCTCCAGCTCGGCGTTCGAGACCCATGCGGGGAAGCGCACGTCGCCAGCCACGTCGAGCGCCTCGGCGCGTTCGCGCAGCTCGAGCTCATGCGCGGTCGGATAGCCGGGGATGACGAGCACCGGGCGGCGCTCCGGCGCGATCCGCGCGAACGCGCCAATCAGCGCCAGCAGGTTCTTGTGCGCGCGCTTCGCCGACAGGCTCAGAACGACGCTGCGCTCGCCCAGCTCGAAGCGCGCGCGCACGTCGCGCTCGGCGGGCGGCGACTGCCGCCGCACGGTGCCCAGGCCGAGCGGCACGACATCGATGCGCCGTGGGTCCGCGCTCACGAGCTCGACGAGATCGTCGCGCGTGCTGTGCGAGTCGGCCATGACGCGCGCGGAGCGGCGCACCGCACCGGGGACGAGCACGCGCATGCCCCTGTCGCGCAGACCCGCGTGCGCGTCGGGGAAGCGCGCGTAGATCAGATCGTGCACGGTCACGACGCGACGAAAGCGGCCCCACAACGGCGCCGTGCTCGCGAGGCTGTGCATCAAATCGACGCCGGCGCGCGCGGCGAGGACCGGCAGCAGCGTCTGCTCGCCGAGCACCCACTGCACGCGATCGCGCGCCTTGACCGGCACCGTCACGGCCGGCAGCAGCTCGCCCCAGGGTTCGTCGCGCATGGCCGCGGCCTCGCGGTTGACGAATGCCGTGAATCTCATCCCGGTGGGCGCGGCGGCGATCAGCGCCGGGATCAGCTCACGCGCGACGACCTCCATGCCGCCGGTCTCGCCAGGCACGAGGAAGACGAGATTCAGACCGACGTGCCGCGCGGCAGCGCTCATCGCGGGCCATTGGCGAGTGCGCGCTCATAGACCTCGTAGGTCTCGCGCGCGGCTTTGCTCCAGGTGAACCGAGCCGCGCGTGCCGGGCCGAGACGGGCGGCGTCGGTATCGAGCAGGGCGGCGCGGATCGCCTGCGCGGCATCGGCGGGATCGTGCGGGTCGAAGTAGTGCGGCAGCTCGCCGCCGACCTCGCGCAGCACCGGAAGATCCGAGGCGGCGACGGGCACGCCGTGCGCGAGCGCCTCGATCACGGGCAGCCCGAAGCCCTCACCCAGCGTCGGGAAGGCGGCGCAGGCCGCCGTCCGCCACAGGCCCTCGAGGTCCGCGTCGGACTCGTAGCCGAGAAAGCGAACGCGAGCTTCGAGTCCGAGCGCGCCCACGAGCGCACGCAGCTCGTCCTCATACGGCTCGGCGTGTCCAGCGAGCACGATCACCGTATCCGGCTCGAGGCTCGGCGCGGCCCGGATCAGGAGCTCCTGATTCTTGTGCGGGCGCTTTGCGGCCACGCACAGGACCACCCGCTCGCCGTTCAGCTCGTAGCGCTCGCGCAGATTCGCGGCGGGCGTCGGCGTGGGCGCCTGCATCGGTTCGTGCCCGTGGTGCACGATCGTCAGCCGCGAGGGCTCGACCTTCAACACAGTGCAGATCTGGTCGCGGGCCGCGCCCGTGCCCGTGATCAGCGCGTCCGCGCGTCGCGCGGCGGCCGCCACCAGTAAGCCCATCCCGAGCGTCGTCGCACGCCCGAACGTAGGGGTGACGAGGAACGTGACGTCATGCAGCGTCACGACCGCGCGCGCTCCCGGGAGCACGGGCGCGAGGTTGGCGAGGCTGTGCACGACATCCGCGCGCACGTTGCGCGCCGCGCGCGGCAGCAGCACCTGTTCGGCCCACTGCCGCCTGACGCGCTGCCCGTCCTCGCAAGGCAGCTCGAGCAGCGACGCGAAGCGCTCCCAGCCGTCGGCTCGCAGCGCGGCCGTGCCCGACGGCGTGCTCGCCACGGTGAGGCGCATGCTCGGGAACTCCTCGGCGAGCGCTGGCGCGAGCCCTCGCAGATAGGTCTCCGGCCCGCCCGATACCCCCGGATCGAGGTACAGCGCGTTGAGCAGCACGTGCCGCGGAGTGGGCATCGCCCGCGATGCTAGTGCAGGCATCTACATGAGCCCGGCTGGCGACGGGCATCGGCCGTGGGCGGAGCAGCTCGCGTGGAGGGCGCCCGGCGCGGGATTCGATGCTACGGTGCGCTCGCCCGTGAGTCGATCCGATGCCGAGCAGCCTCCAGTCGCTCACACGCTCGGCTCCGCCAGCGAGGAGAAGCCTCCCGGCTACTACGCCAACAGGCGTCCCGACCTCGTCGCGGCGCTGCCACGCCCGCTCGGGCGGGTGCTGGATGTCGGCTGCGGCGAAGGCGGAGTCGCACGCGAGCTGCGTGCTTCCGGCGCCGAGACGGTCGCCGGCATCGAGATCGACCCAGCTGCCGCCGCGATCGCGGCCGACGTGCTCGACGAGGTGCAGGTGGGACCCGTCGAGGAGTGCCTGGCACGCCTCTCGGGGGGACCGTGGAACACGATCTGCTGTTACGACGTGCTCGAGCACCTCGTCGACCCTTATTCGGTGCTCGCCGAGCTGCGCGCAGCAGCGGCACCGGGCGGGCGCCTGCACGTGTCGGTGCCGAACGCGCGCCATTTCTCGCTCGTCGCCGACCTCGTGCTGCGCGGGACGTTCGGCTACACCGAGTGGGGCCACCGCGACTCGACGCACCTGCGCTGGTTCACGCGCAAGGACATCGTCGCCGCGATCGAGCGCGCCGGCTGGCGCGTGCTCGAGACCTCTCACCCGGCGCTGCACCGCTCACGTCTGGCCGACACGCTCACAGGCGGGCGCTCGACGGAGTTCCTCGTCGCTCAGTTGTACGTGCTCGCGGACACCGGTCGTGGCGGCTCGGACGCCGGATCGTCGTCCAGCCCGAGGTAGAGGTATTTGGCGACGTAGAACTGCGTCATGCTGGCCAGCAGGCCGTGATAGAAGGAGATCTTGAGGTTCACGCGCGGGCTGTAGGTGCCGCGCGAGTTGAGCAGGTTCTGCAGCAGAGCGCCAGGGAAATAGACGGGAAAGAGCAGCGGCGAGAGCCGATTGAGCACGCGCCGGCGCGGCGGCCAGGAGGGCGTGCCCTCCCAGTTGAAGCGCGGCAGCTCCGCTAGGTCGCGCAGGTACTCGCGCGCCTGGATTCGCGCCCAGCGCCGCCACTTGGTGAAGACGAGCGCAAGCGTGAAGTTGTTGTACAGCGGCCGATGCTCGAGGTGCAGCTCAGTTCGCACGATCGGCGGATCGACCTGCTCGATCGCGTGGACCATGCCGAGCACATGTACGCAGGAGCGGCGGAACAGCGCGAGCTTGTGCGGCCCCTTCTCGCTGATGTAGCGGCGACCGTCCCACATCTTCCACACGAGCTCGTAGCCGTTGACGGCCGCCTCGGCCAGCAGCCGCGGCAGCTGACGGCGCAGCTCCTCGGAGAGGAACTCGTCGGCGTCGAGCGACAGGATCCACTCGCTGCGAGCCTGCTCGAAGGCGAACACCGTCGCAGCCTCCGCATGTCCGACGAGCGGGCGCACGAACACGCGCGCGCCGTGGCGCTCGGCGATCTCCAGCGTCCGGTCTTCGCACTCGCCATCGTGCACGAGCACGATCTCCTGGACGACCCCCGCGAGACTGCTCAAGCAGCGATCGATCACGGCCTCCTCGTTGCGCACCACGACACACGCCGTCACGGACGCCGTGGAGGGGACCGGCGCGGGCGACGCTGAGGCCGAGGACGCGGGGGTCATGGGCGCTCGATGCTACGGTGCGCGTCGCCATGGCGCACAACCAGGCCACGGGCATTCGAGCATGAGCGCCCGCATCGTGCTCCTGCGCGGCCACAGCGTCGCGCCATGGGACCTCCGCCCACACGAGCAACTCGCGCCCGACTACAGGGTTGAGGTGCTCGTGGGTCCCGGCAACCTGTACGACACCGGCGGGCTCGAGCTCGAGCGACGTCCGGTGCGTGCCCTCAGCGACGTGCTGCCGGGAGGCCCACTGGGCCGCCTCGCGACACGCGCCGCCGGCGAGCGCTTCCTCGACCTGGAGGCAAAGCTGCGCGGCGCCGACATCGTGCACGCCGCGGAGCTCGGCAACTGGTACAGCGCCCAGGCAGCGAAGCTGAAGGCGCGCCTCGGCTTCCGGCTCGTCGTCACGACCTGGGAGACGTTGCCGCTGCGCGACGCCTACCGCAACGTGCGCACGCGTCCGTACGCTCGCGGCGTACTGGCGGCGGCCGACCGCTTCCTGGCGACGACCTCGCGCGCGCGCGACGCGCTGCTGCTCGAAGGCGCGGCGCGCGAGCGCATCGTCGTGTGCCCGCCGGGTATCGACGTCGATGGCTTCGCCGCCGCGCGCGCGCCGCGTCCACCGGCGGACGGCTCGCACCTGGTGCTCTCCGCTGGGCGACTCGTGTGGGAGAAGGGACATCAGGATCTGCTGAGGGCGCTCGCGCTGCTGCGCTTGCGCGGGCGCAGCGACGTGCGCGCGCTGATCGTCGGCGACGGGCCCGAGGGGGGGCGCCTGCGCGCGCTGGCGCGCGAGCTTGGACTCGGGGAAGCCGTCGAGTTCCGCGCCGCCGTGCCCTATGAGCAGATGCCCGCGCTGTACGCGCAGGCATCCTGTCTGGTACTCGCGAGCCTGCCCGTGCGCTTCTGGGAGGAGCAGTTCGGGATGGTGCTCGCCGAGGCGATGGCCGGCCATCTGCCGATCCTCGCAAGCGCGAGCGGCGCAATCCCCGAGGTCGCGGGCCCAAGCGCCCGATATGTGTCGCCGGGTGACTGGGTGGGCCTCGCCGACACGCTTCAGCAGGGACCGCTCGCCGTGGCTCCGGGCACGCGCTCAGCGCCCGAGGCGGATCGTCTGGAGCGCTTCTCCGCCGCCGCCGCCGCCGCACGGCTGCGCGCGATCTACGACGAGCTGCTGTCGGGATGACCGCGGACGTGGTGGTGGTGACGTGGCGATCGGGCGAGCGCGTGCTGCGCTGCCTGGAGCGTCTCGCGAGCCAGCACCCGCCACAGCGCACGTTCATCGTCGACAACGCGTCGGGCGACGGCACCGCCGAGGGCGTGCGCGAGCGCTTTCCCGACGTGCACGTGCTCGAGCTGGAGGAGAACCGTGGCTTCGGCGCGGCCGTCAACGCCGGCGCGGCGGCCGGTGACGGCGAGGCGATCGTGCTGGTCAACGACGACGTGCTGGTGGCGGACGGGTGCGTGGAGGCGATCCTCGTGCCCTTGGGCGCGGACCCGCGGTGCGGGATGGTGGCCGGGCTGACGACGATCCCGGGGACTGATCTGGTGGACGCGTTCGGGATCGAGCTGGACGTCACGCTCGCGGCGTACAACCGTCTGCGCCACCAGCCGCGCGACGCGCGCCCAGGCCTGCTCGCGGCGCCGAGCGGCGGCCTTGCCGCATACCGGCGCGCCGCGTTCGAGCACGCCGGCGGCTTCGACGAGCAGCTGTTTGCCTACGGCGAGGACGTTGACCTCGGCCTGCGCCTGCGCCTCGCCGGCTGGACGGCGGCCGAAGCGCCGTCGGCACGCGGCGTGCACGAGGGCGGCGCGAGCATCGGCGTCGGTTCGCCGCGCCAGCGCGAGCTGTTTGGCTTCGCTCGCGGCTTCCTGCTGGCGCGCTACGGGGTGCTGCACGGTCGCGCGGCGATCCGCACGCTGATCTTCGAGGCGCTGGTCGTCGGCTTTGGCCTGGCGCGACACGGCACGCTGGTGCCCCTACGCGCCCGGCTGTCGGGCTACCGCCGCGCGCGCGGTCAACGTCTGCGGGCACCGCGCGAGGCGCTCGACACGACGATCGGTTGGAGGAAGGCGCTGAGCAGACTGCGCGCGCGTTGACATGACCGACCTACAACTCGACCACGCGCCACCCGTCGACGTGCTCGACTCCGGGACCGCCGGAGAGCGCTTCATCCGCGGCGGCTCGATGCGCGTGCTCGCCTACGGAGCGGGGGTGCTCGCGAGTCTCGCGTCAGTGCCGTTCGTGGTCCGTCACCTGGGCAAGGTCGGCTGGGGGCACTACCTGATCGTCACTTCGCTGCTGTTCATCGTGCAGGCGCTGACCGAGGGCGGCGTCGCGAACGTAGGCGTGCGCGAGTTCACGAACAGCACCGGGCACGAGCAGCGCCGGCTGATGAGCGACCTGCTGGGACTGCGCATCGTGTTGACGCTCACGGGCGTGACCGGGGCGGTGGCGTTCGCGCTCGCGGCGGGCTATGAACGCACGCTCGTGGAGGGAACCGCGCTGGCCGGCATGGGGCTGTTCCTGTTGAACCTGCAGTACACGCTGACGGTGCCGCTGATGGCGGACATGCGGCTGGGCTGGCAGGCTCTGAACGACTTTCTCGGGCAGTTCGTGACGGCCGCCGGCATGATCACGCTGGTCGTCGCCGGCGCGAGCCTGCTGCCGTTCTTTGCGGTCTCCTCGCTCGCGGCGCTCGCGACGCTGGCGTTGACGGTGAGCCTCGTGCGCCAGCAGGCGCCCCTGCTCCCGTCGTTTCACGCTTCGCGCTGGCGCGCGCTGATGTCTGAATCGCTCGTGTACGCGGCCGCGACCGCGCTCGGCGCCGTGTACTTCCGCATCGTCGTCGTCGCCATGTCGCTGCTGTCGAACAAGGTGCAGACGGGCTACTTCAGCCTGTCCTTTCGAGTGCTCGACGTCGTCAACGCTGTTCCGTGGCTGCTCGTCACCTCGGCGTTCCCGATACTCGCTCGCGCGGCGCGCGACGACGAGGACCGCCTGCGCTATTCGCTGCAGCGGCTGTTCGAGGGCGCGCTCGTCCTCGGCGGCTGGCTGTCGCTGTGTCTCGTGATCGGCGCGCCATTCGCGGTGTCACTGCTGGGCGGAGCGGAATTCGCGCCGTCGGTCGGCGTGCTGCGCGTGCTCGGCGCGGGCGTGCCCGCGACATTCCTAGTGGCTACCTACTCCTTCGCGCTGCTATCTCTACGCCTGTACCGTCAGCTGATCGTGGTCAATGGATTGATACTTCTAACCGCCATGCTTCTGAGCTTGCTGCTGATCCCGGGGGGTGGGTCGCACGGCGCGGCGCTCGTGACGGTCTCGCTGGAGGTACTGCTCTCAGCCGGCTACATCGTCTGTCTGACGCGCCTGCGCGGCGATCTGCGGCCGTCGCTGCGCGGGCTGCCGCGGATCGCCGCGGCGTTCGCGGTCGCGTTCGCCGTCGGCATCGTGCTACATCGCCACGCGGTCGTGGCAACCGCCGCCAGCTCGGTGACGCTGCTGGTCGCGCTGCTGTCGTTCGGCGCGATGCCCGAGGAGCTGGTGCTCGCCGCGCGACGCAAGCGAGCCGCGTCGTGAGGGCTCGCGCGCTTGCTCTCGCGCTCTCGCTGGCACTGTCGCAGGGGCTCGTCGCGCAGGCAAGCGCGGCGGTGGATGCACCCAGCTTTGGGCATGGTCTGGCTGTCGTAGAAGGCGGCTTGCTGTGGTGGGGCGCGAGCGGCGTGTCTCTAAGCGGACCCGCGGGGACACAGCTGATCGTGCCCGACGCAGAATCCTCGGCGGTGCTGCTCGAAGACGGGTGGACGGCCGCCGCCGAGCGGACGGGCATCGAGCTGGGCAGAACCGGAGGGCCGCTCGTGCCCGTGCCGACGTTGCGGCGCTGCAGCGCTGGTACCCCGGAAGGCTGGCTCGAGGCCCTGGCGGGCGGACACCTTTACACGATTGTGCGCGCGAGCTGCCTCGGCCGACGCCACCCTGCGCAGGCCGATTACCTGGTGCGCGTGCCGCTCAGCGGCGGCGCCCTGGAAAGCGTCGGGCCCGTCCCCAGCGCCACAGTCTCGCTGGCGGCCGCGGGACAGCGGCTGGCGCTGAGCTACGAAGCATCCGAAACGCCGGCAGCGCGCATATCGGTCGAGGTCCGCAGCACGCGCCGCGCAAAGCTGCTCTACACGGTGAGCTCGCCAGCCCATGAAGAACCACGAGATCGCTACGAGCGCACCCAGATCGACGCCGCCGGCGACGTGCTCGTGACAAGCACGTTCTTGCTGCCGCCTGGACCGGCCACCGCATCCGGGTGGTGGGGCAACGCGACGATGCGCACCGGCCGCTCGCTCGGCCCAACCGGGAGCAATGTGGCCTCGCTCGCCGAAGGCCGTATCGCCTACACGACCGCACAGGGCGGCGTCGAACAGATCGACGTGCTCGACCTCGCGAGCGGCGAAACGCACACGGTCGCCACCTTCCCAGGCTCGGCGCGCGTGGAGGGCGTCGGCCTCGGCAAGACGCAGCTGGCATGGGCGCAGCAAAGCTTCGGCTTCACGCCGCCGACCCCGGGCGGGTACCGATGCGTCACACAAGTGTCGGTTGGCCCCACGGAACTGCTCGAAGCGAGCCTGTCGGCATCCGATCTCCCGATCGTCGTCGACGGCGTGGCCGTCGCACCGGCCGGCGCGCCGCAATGCCCCGAGTCCTAGTCAGCGCTCGAACACGCTCACGACCTTCGATGCGCCCGTGACAAACGGATAGTCGGCCTCGGTTTCACACAGGACCCTGAACTCGTAGACGGCGGGGCCCGGGAACTTGAAGCGATAGCCCGCGTGAAAGCGCCCGCGCGCGTCGCTGCGCACAACGTCGAACTCCAGCCAGGCGCCACCCGGCGAGCGCGCCTCCAGCACCAGCAGCTTGCCGCCCGCCGGCACCGGGCCGCCGCGCAGGCGACCGGAGAAGTAGATCGAGCGGCCGACGCTCGCGGTGTGTGGCGCGACGGCCAGCGCCAC
>JASLHP010000174.1 GCA_030149625.1 Solirubrobacteraceae bacterium | reverse complement strand
GGAGGACGTGGCGCGCAACGTGCGCTCGGCGCGCACCGACGCATGGCTCGTGGTCAACGACGTGGTCGCCGCGTGGGCAACGGCGACCGGCGGCGGACCGGGCGTGGCGGCGATCGCGGGCACGGGCTCGAACGTGTTCGGCGTCGGCGGCGAGGGCGCGAGGGCGCGCGCGTGGCGCGCCGGTGGCTGGGGTCATGTGCTCGGGGACGAGGGGTCGGGCTATTGGTTGGGTGTGCAGTCGATCAAGGCGGCGTTGCGCCATCGCGAGGCGTCTGGCCCGGCTACGGCTTTGAGCGATGCGCTGCCGGCGTTCTTCGGCGAGCCGAGCGTCGAGGCGGTGGCGGCGCGCGTCTACTCCAAGCCGCTGACGAAGGGCGAAATCGCGGCGTTCGCGATCGAAACGGCGAAGCTGGCTGAGCGCGGCGACACGATCGCGCGCGATCTATACGCGCGAGGGGCACGCGAGTTGGGCGAGCAGATAGCCGCGGTGATTCGCGAGACCGGTCTCGGCGAGGACCCCGGCGACGCCAGCGGCGCGGCATTTCCCGTCGGTCTGATCGGCAGCGCGTTCAAGGCGGGGAGAGTGTTCATCCAGCCGCTGACCGAGACGATCCACGCATGCGCTCCCGGCGCGCGCGTGGAGACAGTCGAGATGGCGCCCGTCGGCGGCAGCCTGCTGCTCGCGGCGCGCATGTGCGGCAACGGGGACGCGATCGCGCACGGGGAGCTCGCGCCGCTGATCGAGCGGTCACTGCGCGCCTAGGCGTCGGTGCGCAGGCGCGTTTCGATTTCGTGGAGGTCGCCGATCGCGTCAGCGCCTGCGCCGGCCATGCGCACGGCGGCGGCGGCGTTGGCGAAGCTGGCGGCAGCCGGCGCTGAGCGACCGTCGTTGAGAGCGATGAAAAAGGCGGCGGCGAACACGTCGCCGGCGCCGAGATCGTCGACGGGATGCTCGAGCGTGGGCACGCGGAGCGCGAGCGCGGGACGGCCGGGGTCGAGGAGCGTGATCGGTTGTGCGCCCGCGGTGACGGCGACGACTGCGCCCGCGCCGCGCGCGCCGGCGATCAGCTCGGCGCAGCTGGCGCGCTCGTGCTCGTTGACGACGACCGCGTGGCAGCGCCTGGCGACCGCGGCGACGGCGGCCGTGGGCCGCGTCGATCGGATCGGTGCCCCGTCGCCGCTCCATTCGCGCGCAAGACCCTGCGGGGTCAAGCCGACGAAGCGCGTGCGCCCGCCCCAGTGACTGGGGCTCTCTCGCGCGATCGGTGCGAGATGCAGGATCGAGGTGTCGAACGCGAGCTCGGCGTCGATCGCGCCGGCCCATGCGAGCATGCTCTGGCTGCGCCCAGAGCCGGACCCGCTGGTGAGCAGCGTGGTCGTGTGCGCAGCGGACAGAACGCGCAGCTCGAGCGCGTCGCGGTAGGGCTCGATCAACTGCTCGATCTCACGACGGCGCCCGCGGGTGACGATCAGCGTACGGCAGCCGAGCCGCGCGGCCTGCACAGCGCTATACAAGGCCGTGCCGCCGGCGCGACGCGACCCATCGTCGAGCACGTCGATCGTCACGTGGCCGACGGTCGTGTAGTCGAATTGCAAGAAGCTGTTCACCCTCTCGGTTGGCCCTGTGGAAGGATGGCGCGGGATGCGAAGGCCGGCGAGGGGGAGCGGTGATCCTCCCGACGCGAGAGCACTGCTTGATACCAAATCGAACGTGCTCTCCGCCTGTTGTCTTGCTTGAGCCGATGATTTCGCACCCCGATCACCGACGCGCACGAGCAGCATCGCTACTGCTCGTGCTGGCGAGCGCGCTCGTTTTGGCGCTGTGCTCAGGCGCTCGCGCGGCCTCGCCGTATCCGGCGGCTGTCACACATCCCGCATGGCGCCCGCGCGCGTCCGAACTCGCCCGTGGCGGCTCCGTGGCCCGCGGTGCGAGCTCGAGCGGCGGCGCGGCGGCTCCCGGCAGCTCGAGCCCTTCCGCGCCGACGCCGCCGGCACCCGCCGGGAAGCCGACGAAGCCGGCGGCGAAGCCCGCGAAGCCGGCGCTGCACGGCAATCCGGCGCGAGCGCTGGCGGCGTTCGAAGCGATGCAGAAGTTCTTCTACATCCGCGGCTCGGGCCTGTACAAGGGCGAACCGTTCTCCTACCTGTGGCCGTTCTCGCAGTCGCTTGCGGCGACGGTGAGCGTGGCGAACATCCCGCATCTGCCCCTGTCGCTGGCGCACGAACTGCAGGCGCGGCTCGTGGGACTGAACTCGTACCTGGACACGAACAACTCGGGCGCCTCGGAAGGCACGTACACGAGCGATCTGGCGGCATTCGACGGCACTGTGGCGCCGCCGGCGGGACCGGGCGGCACGAAGTACTACGACGACAACGACTGGGTGGGCCTGGAGCTGGTCCGGCTCTACCAGCAGACGCATCAGGCGCCGCTGTTGGGCAGCGTCGAGGGCATCATGGCGTTCGAGATGGCGGGTTGGCAGGAACGCCCGGGGCTGGCGTGCGAGGGCGGCATCCCGTTCTCCAACGCGGTCAGCAACGGCGAACGCAACACGGTGACGACGGCGCCGGCGGCGGAGCTGGGGACGCTGCTGTACGAGGAGACGCACAACGCGCAGTACCTGCAGTTCGCGGAGAGAGCGTATGAATGGGTACGCGGCTGCCTGCAGCAGCCGGCAAGTCTCTACGCGGACCACATCGGCAACAAAGGCGTGGTCGAACCGAAGCTGTGGAGTTACAACCAGGGCTCGATGATCGGCGCGGGCACGCTGCTCTACCAGGCGACTGGCAACGCGTCCTATCTCTACCAGGCTCGCCAGACCGCGAAGGCGGCGCTCGCGTACTTCAACAACGAACGGCTGGGGTCGGAAATCCCGTTCTTCGTGTCGGTGTACTTCCGCAACCTGCTGTACCTGGACTCCGTCACGCACGATCCCCCGGGTCCGTCGATCGCGCAGAACTACGTCAACTACGCGTGGCAGAACCTGCGCCTGCGCAACAACCTGTTCGTGTTCGGCTCGCCGGCGTCGGCGCAGCTGCTGGTGCAGGCCGCGATCGTGCAGATCTACGCGCTGCTGTCGACCCCGGCGAGCACGTATTTTTGAGAGGTCCGGCGCGGCCGTGCCGGCTGAGCGGGATGGCGGGCTGATGAGTGTAGGCTCTGTGGCTGTGAGCGAAGGATCGAACCTGACGACAGCCGCGGGCCTGCGCGAGCTGGAAGCCGAGCTGGAGCAGCTCGAGGGCGATGGGCGCCGAGAGATCGCCGAGCGCATCAAGACCGCGCGCGAATGGGGCGATTTGAAGGAGAACAGCGAGTACCACGACGCCAAGAACGACCAGGCGCACCTGGAGACGAAGATCGCGCGGCTGCGCGAGAAGATCTCCGACGCGGTGGTCGTCGAGGAGACGCCGGGCAGCGCGGCGGGCGTGGTCGGCTTCGGCTCGACGGTCGTCGTGCGCGACGAGAGCGGAGCCGAGCAGACGTGGCGGATCGTGAGCTCGCACGACGCGGCTCCGCGCGAGGGACGCCTGTCGGCGGAATCGCCGATGGCGGTGGCGCTGCTGGGGTGTGCGCCCGGCGATCAGACGGCGGTGTCGCTGCCGAAGGGCAGGCGCACGCTGACCGTGCTCAGCGTCAGCTGAGCGGCCGTTGGCCGCCGGCGTGGGCGTGGCGCAAGCGGCGCGTGAAGTTGGCGGGCCGCTTTTCGTAGAGCCGCCGGCCGCGCCGCAGCGCGCGCTTGCGCAGCGTGCGCCGACGCTTCGCGATCAGCGCGAGCAGCTGCTCGCGCGTGCGGCGCCCGCTGTGCCACGCATCGCGATGCTTGCGCCGGCCGCCGGCGCGCAGGCGTTCGGCGAGCACGGCGAGGTCGTGCTCCTCGCCGAGCAGTTCGCCGAGCTCGTCGGCGCGGCGGGCGAGCTTGCGCAGGCGCGCGTCGCCGTCGCGCACGCGGTCGCCGCCGCGACGGTCGAGCATTTCGGCGGCGTAGCGCAGGTCCTTGACGCGTTTGCGCCACTCGTGCATGGCGATCGTGCGATCGCCCTTGCGACGCGCCGCGCGGCGGTAGCGCTTGCGGCCGAGACGGTAGATGCGCTCGAGGTCCGCCTCCACCAGCTCGATGCCGGCGCGGTCGGTGAGGCTCCACGCGGCGGCGCGCCAGCGGAACGCGTGCAGCGCCCCCAGCAGCTGTGCGCGGACGGCCGGGTCGCTGAGCGCGAGGTGCTGCGTGCGTGCGTGCTCGGCGCGCAGGCGCCGGCGCAGCTCGCGCACGGAGCGCCGGCGGCCGAGCTTGCGCGGATGACGTTCGATCAGCTTGTCGAGCGTCGCGAGCATCACGGCGGCGTCGCGTGCGCCCGAGAGCTGGGCGGCGATGTCGCGCAGCGCGGCGTTCTCGCGGGAGTAGGTCTGTTCGCCGAGCTCGCGCGCGAGCAGGCGCAGCAGCGCGCGCAGGCGCTTGAGCGCCTTGCGCGTCTCGTGCACCGCGTGCTCGTCGGGCGCGCGGCCATGTGGCGTTTCGCTCTCGCCCCAGCTTGCGGAGTCGCCGCCGCGCTTCCCGCTCGCGTCGTGCGCGTCTCCGCCGAGCAGCTCGATCGCGAGATCGGTCTGAGCGAGCGCCATGCGGCGCAAGCCCGCGGCGGGCGGCTCTCCCGCTCGCAGCCCGAGCTTGCGGTCGAGCTGTCGCCGGCGTGTGCGGCGGCGACGCTCGCGCTCGGAGCGCGCCAGGGCGAGCCCGACGCCAACCGCGACGGTCGCGGCGACGGTGGCGGCGAGCGGCGCCAGAATGGAGTCATGCCCGGCCTTCCGCGTGCCCCATGGTGGACCGTGCGACCTGCGGCGAATCGCAAGCCGGCGACGTATAGCTGTCCGATCTGTGGTCATGCTCTGCTCGCTCTGAGCGAGCATATGCTGATCGCGCCGGAAGGCGACACGCGCCGACGCCGCCACGCACATACGGAGTGCGTGCTCGCGGCGCGTAGAAGCGGGCAGCTGCCGCTCAAGGACGAGTGGCTGCGTGCGCAGCCGCGACGCCCATCGCTGTGGTCGCGGCTGCGACGGCGTGGTTGATCGCCGGCTCAGCCGCCGAAGGCGTGCACGTGCTCGGGCTCGACGCGAATGATCACGCGCTGTTCGCCGGGCTGGCGCAGCGGGTACTCGTCGACGCCCATGTACCGCTTCGCGAGCGCGTCGATGTGCGCGTCGGCGCCGTCGTGTGTGCGCTCGGCGACGCGCCCGCGTATCTCGACGTACTCGTAGGGGTTCTCGAGGTTCTGCACGGTGAGCGTCACGCGCGGGTCGCGCTCGAGGTTGCGCGGCCAGGCGCGGCCCTCGGCGGTGTTGAGCACGGCGAGCCCGTCCTGCACGTCGACCCACACGGGCACCCCGTGCACGGAGCCGTCGGCTCGCAGCGTCGCGACATGGCAGAAGTTCTTAGCGCTCAGCAGCTCCTCTGCGCGTCCTTCGATCTTTACGCTCATCGGTTTCAAGCCCTTTCTCGAGATGTGCGGTCGTGCACATGCACGATAGGGCGTGACGCTCAGCTTCTAGTCGCGGCTCGTGCCGGTCGCCGAGCTGGCGGGCGGGATCGGGTCGAGCGAGACGAGTTTGCCGTTGTTGAGCTGGAAGCGGACGGTCGCCATGCCGCTGGGGTCCGACGGTGGGGCGCCGTTGCGATACAGGGCGTAGCCGAGCGTGACTTCGGTGTCGCTCTGGGCGATGACCTTGACCGTGGCGCTCGGTTCCTTGGTGTCGGTGCCGATGTAGTGGCCACTGACGAAGAAGAACGCTTGCTGGCCGTAGCCTTCGCTCGAGCCGTTCTTCGCGCCGACGAGCACCCGCAGGGTCTGGTTGGCGTGGTACTGCGCGGGTTCGGTGGCGGTGTAGCCGTGGGCTTGGAGCACGCCGACGGCTTCGCTTGCGCCTTCGCCGCGTGCCTGCTGGGCGAATTCCGGCTCGGGCGCGGTGTGCGTGGCGCCTGGCGCGGCGGTGCCGCCGGCGGTGCCGGTGGTGGATGGCGTGCTG
>JASLHP010000172.1 GCA_030149625.1 Solirubrobacteraceae bacterium | reverse complement strand
GCTCCCCGCAACGCTCGCCTTCTTCACGCCCGCGCACGGCGCCTCGCCGAACGCGCAGGACATCGACACGCTGTACAAGGTCACGCTGTACATCGCGCTCGTGATCTTCGTCGCGGTCGAGGGCGCGCTCGGCTATGCGCTCGTCAAGTTCCGCAAGCGCAAGGGCGCGGTGGCGGCTCAGATCCACGGCAACACGCGCTTGGAGATCAGCTGGACGGCCGCCGCGGCCGTGATCCTGCTGGTGCTGGCGGTGCTCACGTTCGCGAAGCTCTCCTCGATCGAGAATCCCCCGAACTCGGGTCCGGGGGGCGCCGTCCTGGGTGAACAGAACAACCTGATCTACGCGAGCACCTCGCGCAAGCTGCCGCCGGACGGCAAAGCGCTGAACATCACGGTCGTCGGCCGCCAGTACATCTGGCAGTTCGTCTACCCCGGCGCGAACGAACCGGACGGACTTGGCGCGCCCTACTCCTTCGAGGAACTGGTCGTGCCGACGAATACGACCGTCAGCCTCGACCTCGTCTCCGCGGACGTGGTGCACTCCTGGTGGGTGCCGGAATTGGGCGGCAAGTTCCAGGTGGTGCCCGGCTACCACAACTACACCTGGTTCAAGGTCGACAAGCCCGGTGTCTTCCGCGGGCAGTGCGCGTTCCTGTGCGGACGCGGCCACGCGCGCATGATCGCCACCGTCAAGGCGGTGCCGCCGGCACAGTTCGAAGCGTGGCTGGCGCACCAAAAGGAACTGCTGGCGACGGCCAACGCCGAAGCGGCGAAGGCGCGCCAGAAGCTGAGCGCGCAGCCCGGCGCCGGAGCGGTCGAGAACCCCTAGGACATCGAGGAGACCAGCGGAAGATATGGCCACCTATGCAGCCCCGATTCCCCAGATCAGCTCCCATCACGTGGAGCGCGAGGACAGCGGCTGGACGAGCTGGATAACGACGACCGACCACAAGAAGATCGGGATCATGTACATGGTCCTGACGTTCGTGTTCTTCATCCTCGGCGGCACCGAGGCGCTGATGATCCGCCTGCAGCTGGGCGCGCCGAACAACACGCTGGTGACGCCGGAAATCTACAACCAGCTGTTCACGATGCACGGCACGACGATGATCTTCCTGTTCGTCGTGCCGATGATGGCGGGGCTCGCGAACTACTTCCTGCCGCTGATGATCGGCGCGCGCGACATGGCCTTCCCGCGCCTGAACGCGCTCTCGTTCTGGCTGCTGCTCGCCGGCGGCATCGTCTTCTACGCATCGATCTTCTGGCACCCGCCGGAAGCCGGCTGGACGAGCTACCCGCCGCTGTCGGATGCCCTGTACTCGCCTGGAGGCGGGCAGGACGCGTGGATCTATCTGATCCACCTCACGGGCATCTCCTCGCTCGTCGGAGCGATCAACTTCTACGCGACCGTCGCGAACATGCGCGCGCGCGGCATGAGCTGGGGACGGCTGCCGCTGTTCGTGTGGGCGATGCTGACCTACTCGGTGCTGCTGATCTTCGCGCTGCCGGTGATCGCCGCGGCGGTCACGATGCTGCTCACCGACCGCCACTTCGGCACGCACTTCTTCGATCCGGCGGAGGGCGGCTCGCCGCTGCTCTGGCAGAACCTGTTCTGGTTCTTCGGGCACCCGGAGGTCTACATCATGGTGCTGCCCGGCTTCGGCATCGTCTCGGAGATCCTGCCGGTGTTCGCGCGCAAGCCGATCTTCGGCTACAAGGCGATCGCCGCCTCGACCGTCGCGATCGCGTTCCTCGGCTTCCTGACGTGGGCGCACCACATGTTCACGACGCCGATCCCCGAGGCGATCCTCGTGTTCGTGATGCTCAGCTCGTTCCTGATCGCGATCCCGACGGGCGTGAAGATGCTCAACTGGATCGCGACGTTGTGGCGCGGAACGATCGAATTCACGACGCCGCTGCTGTTCTGCGCAGGCTTCATCGGCCTGTTCCTGATCGGTGGCATCTCGGGCGTGTTCCTCGCGATCTTCCCCGTCGACTGGCAGCTCAACGAAACGTACTTCGTGGTCGCGCACATCCACTTCGTGCTCGTCGGCGGCGCCGTCTTCCCGATCTTCGCGGCGATCTACTACTGGTTCCCGAAGATCACCGGGCGCATGCTCGGCGAAGGCCTCGGCAAGCTCAGCTTCGCGCTGATGTTCGTCGGTGTCGTCGTGACCTTCTTGATCCAGCACGTGATCGGGATGGACGGAATGCCGCGACGCGTGTACGAGTACGACAACGTCGGCCACCTCGCGCTCTACAACTTGATCTCCACGGTTGGCTCGTTTATTCTCGCCGCCGGGGTGCTCGTGACGATCGTGAACGTCTGGAGGAGCTTGAAAGTCGGCGCGGCCGCGGGCCCAGACCCGTGGAAGGCCAACACGCTCGAGTGGTTCACGAGCTCGCCGCCGCCCGTCAACAACTTCGACGTGGTGCCACTGGTGCGCTCTTTCGAGCCGATGAAGGACATCCGCAACGAGGTGCAGCGCCGCAGCGCGGGCGCTGAGGCGACGGGCGCGGCCACCGTCCCGGCAGGAGCGACGCAGGTCGGTTTGTAGTGAGCGTCGCGCCTCCCACCGGCGCGGCGCCCGCGATCGAGCCGCCCAAGCTCGGGCTCGGAGCCGGCACGAGGTCGTCGCGCGCGCTCCAGCTCGCAAGCGACTATCTGGAGCTGACGAAGCCGAAGGTCCAGTCGTTGCTGCTGTTGACGACGATCGCGACGATGTACGTCGCAGGCGACCCCTCGGTGCTGCTCGTCGCGCTGACGTGCCTCGGCGGTTACCTGTCGGCGGGCGGCGCGGGCGCGGTCAACCACTGGTTCGACCGCGACATCGACGCGCGCATGACGCGCACCGCCAAGCGCCCGATTCCCTCCGGACAGATTTCGCCGCGCGCGGCGCTGACGTTCGGCTGCGCGCTCGCGGGCCTGTCGTTGCTGGAGCTTTCGCTGCTCGTCAACCCGCTCGCCGCGGCGTTGTCGTTCTCGGGCTTCCTCGGCTACGTGTTCGTGTACACGATCTGGCTGAAGCGCCGCAGCCCCCAGAACATCGTTATCGGCGGCGCCGCCGGAGCGGTGCCACCGCTCGTCGGGTGGGCGGCCGTGCCGCTCACAGAGCCGGTCACGG
>JASLHP010000148.1 GCA_030149625.1 Solirubrobacteraceae bacterium | reverse complement strand
GACGAGCCCGCTTGATCGCGCGCCCGACGCCACGGCCTTTGCTCAACGCCGACGAGCGCCGTTGGTGGCGCTGCACGAGCCCGAGTACCGCGGCCCCGGCGACGAAGCCTCCGGCGGCCACCGCGACGGCCTGCACAGCGGGTTTGACCGTGCCCGCGGCTCGGCGCGCGTCTGGCATCCCGCGCCGAGCCGCGCGCGGCTCGGCGGCGCGGGACTCCTCGGCGAGAACCGGCAGCGTATCCAGCTCTTCGGCCTCGATCGCGACGATCGGCGTGTCCTGCGGCGAAACTGACGTAGCGGACTCGCTCACCTTCGGCAGTGTATCGAGCCCACCTGTCGCACAGACGCAGGTGGGCGACCTCGCTACAAGGACCGCTCGTACACACGGTAGCGGCGCTTGATCTCGCCGCCCATGCCTTCCATCGCGCGGTTCATCGGCTTGTTCACCTCGAGGATCCAGCCCATCTCGCCGCCCTTCTGCGGCGTGCGTTCGGCGGCGTCGAAGTGCATCTGATAGAAGCGCGCGGCGACGCCGGTGTGCTGGTAGGCGGGCTTGACGCCGAGCGCGAACACGTACACGGCGTCGATCTTGTCGCGCTCGCGCAGCGCCGTCAGCCAGCCGAGCGGCAGCAGCCGGCCGCGGGGACGCAGCTTGGCGAGCACCTGGTTGTAGTCGGGCAACGTCAGCGCCGCGCCGACGACCTCGCCGGTGTCCCGTTTCTCGGCGACCATCGCCCAGTTCTCGTCAAGGACCGGCTTCAGCTTCTTGGCGTAGTGGCGCACCTCGCGCTCGGTCAGGGGCACGAAGCCCCAGTTGCGCTCCCAGGCGGCGTTGTAGACCTCGAGGAAGCGGCCGACCTCGATCTCGAGGTCCTGCTTGCGGAAGTTGCGGCACACGATCCCGTGCTCGGACTCGACCTTCGCGGCCACCTCCCAGATCGCCGGGTGCACCTTCTCGCGCCCGGTGACGTTCAGGCTCCACATGTACAGGTCCATGACCTTCGCGAGGCCCACCTCGTCCTCGAGCAGCGACTGGTAGTAGCGGTGGTGCCACGGGTTGAGGATCAGCGGCGGCTGCTCGAAGCCCTCGACCATCAGACCCGCCTCGTCGTTGGTCGTGAAGCTCATCGGCCCGACCATCGTGCCGGCGCCGTGCGCGCGCAGCCACGACTCGGCCGCGTCCAGCAGCGCACGAGCCGCCTCGGGGTCGTTCTCGCACTCGAAGAACCCCCACAGCCCCCAGTCGTTGTCCTGAAACTCCTGCAGGTGGCGATCGATGTGAGCACTGACCCGCCCGACCGCGCGCCCGTCGCGCCAGGCGAGGAAGTATTGCGCCTCGGCATGCTCGAAGAACGGGTTGCGGCGCTTGTCCAGCTGCTCCTTCAGATCGCTCAGCAGCGGCGCGACCCAGTTGCGCTCGTTACGATAAAGGCGCCACGGCAGCTTGACGAACGTGCTCAGCTCGCGTCTGCCGCGCACGGGCCTGATCTCGACTGCCATCGCGGCGAAACCCTATATGCCAACCTCCATCGACGTCTTCGCAAAGGTAAGGGGCCACGAGCGCGAGGAGCTGCTGCGCGCCGCGCGCGAAGCGGACCTGATGCCGTACTTCCGCACGGTCGAGTCGCCGGCGATGCCAGTCGTCGAGATGGAGGGCGCCCCACGGATCATGCTCGCCTCGAACAACTACCTTGGGCTGACCGGTGACGAGCGCGTGATGAAGGGCGCGCGGGACGCCTTGGATCGCTACGGGACCGGCCTGACCGGTTCGCGCCTGTTGAACGGCACGACGCCGCTGCACCTCGAGCTGGAGCGGGAGCTGGCCGAGTGGATGGATACCGACGACGCAATCGTGTTCACGACCGGTCATCAGGCAAACGTCGGCACGCTCGGCACGCTGCTCGGTCCGGGCGACACCGTGATCGTCGACTCCGCCGATCACGCGTCGATCCTCGACGGCGCGTTGATCTCGAAGGCGAAGATGCGCCCCTTCCGTCACAACCGCATCGACAAGCTCGAGCGCGCGCTCCAGCGCGCCGAGCAGGACGGCGGCGGCGTGCTGGTCGTCGTCGATGGCGTTTTCTCGATGGAGGGCGACGTCGCGCCGCTGATCGACATCACCGAGCTATGTGCTCGTCACGGCGCGCGGCTGATGGTCGATGAGGCCCACGGAGCCGGCGTGCTCGGAGCCCGCGGCGCGGGCGCCTGCGAGCTGCTCGGCGTCGAGGACCGCGTGGACTTGCGCATGGGCACGTTCTCGAAGTCGCTCGCCGCCTGTGGCGGCTTCGTCGCGGGCCCTGCCGAGGTGATCGAGTACCTGCGCATCTCCTCGCGCGCATTCCTGTTCACGGCCTCGGCCGTCCCCGCCGCTCTCGGCGCGGCCCTCGCGGCGTTGCGCATCATCCGCTCGCCCGAGGGACCGGCGCTACTCGCCACGGTGCTCGAGCGCGCGCGCTATCTCGAGGACGGCCTGCGCGCGCTTGGCTATCGCACGCTCAGCGGCGAGCCCATCCGTACGAGCGCGGACGCCGGCGCACCGGCACAGACGCTCGCCACACCGATCGTTCCGATCCTCGTGGGCGATGACTGGAAGGCGGCGCTGCTGTGGCGCGCGCTCTACGACGGCGGCGTGTTCACGAACTGCGCGCTGCACCCCGCGGTGCCCCCGGGGGGCGCGCTGCTGCGCACCAGCGTGATGGCGACGCATGACCAAGCGACGCTCGATCGCGCGCTCGAGGTGTTCGCGCGAGTCAAACCGGAGTTCGAATCGGAGCACGGGCCGCTTCCCGCCCCGCTCGGCGATTGAGCGCGCGAGCGCTCACCGCGGACGCCGGCGGCGGTGTGACTTGTCCATTTCTTCACAAGTCGGGCCGCGATCGAAAAAGCCCGCTTCTAGCGTACGAAGCGCCGCCACACTGTTGACCGCAGACCCCCTCCTGGCATAGCTTCCATGTGCGCTCTGCAAGACCAGTTGGGGGGTTCGCCTCGCCACACGGCCGTCGGGAGAAAGGCAGTGTGACGGAACAGCCGCGGGTGACTCGCGGCGGACCTCGCGCGAGCTTGCGAGCACGTATCCGAAAAAACTCGAGCAAGCACGTTCTCGCCGGGCGAGGCTCACGGCGAGAACGGGGAGAGTGCCCTATGAACGCGACAGCGACTGTTGCCCCTGCCGGTCCTCAATACATGCGCGCCCTCGAACGCGCCAACAAGGTTCGTCTTGCCCGCGCGGAGCTCAAGCGCCGCGTTGCGATCGGCGAGCTTCACGTCGCCGAGGTGATCCTCGAGTGCCCATGGGAGGCTCAGAGCATGGCCATCGCCGACCTGTTGATGAGCCAGCGCCGTTGGGGCCAGACCCGCTGCCGTAAATTCCTCGCGCAGGTGCCGATGTCCGAGAAGAAGACGATCGGTTCGATGACCGAGCGTCAGCGCCGCACGCTGGCGGCGATGCTGACCTCTGTGAGTCGGGGTCGCGCGTGGACCGCGACCCCCTGGCTAACGGACAACCTGACGACAGCTTGAGCTCCCACCAGCCGGCGAGCATGCCGATCAGCCCTAGCCGCGGGCGCACCTCCCAGACCCCGCATTGGCCCATCCCGAGGTCACGCACGGGTAGCCGCGCGAACTTGTAGCTGCCCGGTTCCAACCGCATCCGCTGCAGCTGCTCGCGCGCGCGCCGCTCGCGCTCGACGCGCTCGGCGGCTCGCGCGCGCAGCTCTTGCAGGCCACTCGCGAGCTCGTCGCGCACACGCTCGAGCTCACCGAGGTCGAGCAGCGCCGGACCGCCCGTGTCGAGCACGCCGCTGCTTGCCACGGGCGCGGGCACGTGCGGGAAGCGCTCGGCCACGATCGCGGAGCGCTCACGCTCGAGTCGCGCGATCTGAGCCCGCAGCGAAACCCTGGCCGCACGCTCGTCGAGCTGCGGGATGCTGTCGAGCCGCGCCTCGACAGACCAGTGGCCGGCCGACGCTCGGGGCCACTGG
>JASLHP010000139.1 GCA_030149625.1 Solirubrobacteraceae bacterium | reverse complement strand
GACGTAGCGGCGGTAGTTGGGGATCGCGAGCGCCGCGAACGTGACGCGCCCGATGCGCTTGGCGCGCGTCATCGGCGTGCGCGCCGCGCGTCGCCCGCGCCCGCGGCGGGCAGGGCGCCGCGAGCGCGGGCGACGCGCGGCGCGCACGCCGATGACGCGCGCCAAGCGCATCGGGCGCGTCACGTTCGCGGCGCTCGCGATCCCCAACTACCGCCGCTACGTCGCGGGGCAGTCCGTGTCGCTGATCGGCACGTGGATGCAGATGGCAGCGCAATCTTGGCTCGTGCTGAGCCTCACCGGCTCAGCGACGACGCTCGGCGTGATCGTTGCGCTGCAGACGCTGCCGGTGCTGCTGCTCGGCCCTTACGGCGGCGTCGTCGCCGACCGCATCGACAAGCGCCGGCTGATGGTGATGCTGCAGATCGCGATGGGCGCGCAGGCGCTGATCCTCGGCCTACTGACGGTGACGCACTCCGTCCGTCTGTGGGAGATCGGAGTGCTGGCGGCGCTGCTCGGCCTCAACAACGCCTTCGAGAACCCCGCGCGCCAGTCATTCATGCTCGAGTTGGTCGGCGGCGAGAGCCTGCGCAACGCTGTGACGCTCAACTCGGTGCTCGTCAACGTCGCACGCGTGCTCGGTCCGGCGCTCGCCGGTGTGCTGATCGCGACGGTCGGCGAGGGCCCGTGCTTCCTCTTGAACGCGGCCAGCTTCGTGCCGGTCGTCACCTCGCTCGTCACGCTCGACCGCGCGGCGATCAACCCGAGCCCGCCGAGCGGCCGCGAGCCGGGGCAGCTGCGGGAAGGCCTGCGCTATGTCCGGCGCACCCCGGAGCTGGGCGTGCCGCTGGCGATGATGGCGCTCGCGGGCGCGCTCGCGTACGAGTTCCAGGTGACGCTGCCCGTGATGGCGCGCCAAGGGCTGCACGTGGGCGCCACCGGCTTCGGCTTCATGACGGCCGCGATGGGCGTCGGAGCGGTCGTCGGTGGGCTGTTCGTCGCCAACAGAGGCCGCACGGGTCTGCCGACGCTCGTGCTCGCGGCGAGCGCGTTCGGCGTCGTGCTGCTGCTCGCGTGCGTGGCGCCGAGCCTGCCGACGGAGCTGTTCGCGCTCGCGCTCGCCGGCGGTGCGAGCATCTCGTTCATGTCGACTGCCAACTCCACGCTGCAGTTGAACGCCGCGCCGAGCATGCGCGGTCGCGTGATGGCGCTGTGGTTCGTCGCCTTCCAGGGCTCGACGCCGATCGGCGGTCCGATCGTGGGTTGGGTCATGGCGCAGGCAGGCGCGCGCGCCGGCCTCGGGCTCGGCGGTGTGACATGCCTGGCGACGGCGCTGCTGGGCCTGCTCGCTCTGCGCCGCCTCACGCCCGGCGGGATCAGGGCGACGTTCGCGGCGAGCGCGCGCTAGTGGCCGCCGGCGAGGAGTCCTCGCGCGACGCGGCCACGGCCATCGAGATTCGCTGGGCGTGCGCCGGCGAGGACATGCGGGGCGCGTTCGCGCTGAGGAAGCTGGTGTTCTGCGGCGAACAGGGCGTTGCGCGTGAGCAGGAGATCGATTCGCGCGACGAGGACGCGCTGCACGTGGTGGCGCTCGCTCCCGTTGACGGGCGCGTGATTGGCACGCTGCGCCTGCTGCTCGACGCTCAGGGCGCCGTGCGAGTCGCGAAAATCGGTCGTGTGGCGGTGCGGCGCGAGTGGCGCCGGCGCGGCATCGCGCTGCGGATGCTCGCGCTCGCGCTGGCGGCCGCGCGCGAGCACGGCTGTGCGCGTGTGCGGCTGGCCGCACAGCTCGAGGCGGTGGCGCTCTACGAGCAGGCCGGCTTCGCGGTCGAGTCGGATCGCTTCGAGGAGGCCGGCATCCAGCACGTGTGGATGGGACAGCGACTGCAGACGTCAGCTTTGGACGGTCCGGCCGGGCGCTGAGCAGCTGCTTTGGCAGGCCGGCCGCTTGCCGCTAGAATTAAGCGCGTGATTTCTCAGGCAGAGCGGGCGGCTGAGAAGCGCCGCCTCAGACTCGAGGACGTTCAGCGTCAAGTCGACGACGGATCGCTCAAGATCCGCAAGATGACCGCGGAGGAGCGCAAGCGCTTTCCCGTGAAGGACGCCGTCGAGCCGCGCCGCAAGCCGCGCGCGCGCTGAGCGTCACGGCCCGCGCGGGCGCGAGCGCTAGGGGCCAATGAGCTTCGGGACGCTGGTCGTGATCGTGCTCGCCGGCCTCGGCGGGCCGCTGCTGGGGGTCGCGACGCGCAGGTTCATCCCGGTCGTCGTCGGCGAGATCCTGGCGGGAATCGTCGTCGGGCCGGCGGTGCTGGGAGCGGTGCGTCCTTCTGGCGCGACGATCGCGACGCTCGGCGAAGTCGGCTTCGCGATGCTGATGCTGACCGTCGGCATGCACCTGCCGCTGCGCGACCCCCGGCTGGGTGCCTCGACGCGCACGGGCGGACTGCTCGCGGGCATCGTGTGCGTGCTGGCCGTGCCCGCGGGGCTGCTCGCGGCAGCCGTCGCCGGCTCCGGGCACGCGGCGATCTACGCGGTCGTGCTCGCGTCCGGCTCCGCCGCCGTGTTGCTGCCCGCGATCGAGGAGACAGGTCTCGACGGCGCCGAGCTGCTGAGCGTGATGGCGCAGGTGACGATCGCCGACGTGATCACGATCCTGGCGGTGCCGATCGTGCTGCAGCCGGCGCGTGTCGGCCGCGTGGCGCTCGGCGGCGTCCTCGTGGCGGCCGCCGCGGTCGCGCTGTTCGGCGTCGCGCGGCTGTTGGCCGGTCACGAGTGGGTACGCCGTCTGCGCAAGCTCTCCAAGCAGCGCCGCTGGGCGCTCGACCTGCGCGTGTCGCTGCTGGTCCTGTTCGCGCTCGCGTGGGTCGCACAGAAGGGCGGCACGAGCATCCTGATCGCGGGCTTCGCCGCGGGCGTGATGGTGGCTTTGATCGGTGGCCCCAAGCGCCTCTCGACGCAGGTTCGCGGCATCGCCGACGGCTTCTTCGTGCCGCTGTACTTCGTGGTGCTCGGAGCGCAGCTCGATCTATCGGGTCTCGTGCGCCATCCGTCGATGCTCGCGCTCGCGGGCGCGCTGGTGCTGCTCAACGTCGCGATCCACGTGCTCGCGGCGCTGTTCGCGCGTCGCTCGCTGGCGGGCGCGCTGACGGCGAGCGCGCAGCTCGGCGTGCCCGCCGCGGTCGCCTCGCTCGGCCTCGCCGAGCACCTGCTCTCGGCGGTCGTGGCGACCGCGATCGTCGCCTCCGCGCTCGTCAGCCTCGCCGTCTGCACCGCCGGCGTGGAGATGCTCGCGCGCGCCCCCACGGACACGGCGCCCGCGTCTGAGCCGCGGCTCGCTCGAGCCGGATCCGAACGCTGATGTCAGCTCAAGCGGGAGCGGGATCCGCGGCGCGCTCGCTGAGCGGCACGCTCGCCGCCGCGTAGGCTTCGGGTGCGTCCAGGGTCTCGGCCTTCAGCAGCGCCTGCGCGAGGCCATCGAGCTGCTCGCGATGATCCTCGAGCAGCCGCGTGACCTCCTGGTGGGCGCCCTCGACGAGCGCGTGGACCTCGGCGTCGACGACGCGCTGCGTCTCTTGCGAGGTCTCGCCGACGCCGGGCAGGAACATGCCCTGTCCCTCCTCGGGCAGCACCGCGACCGGGCCGATCGTCGCGCTCATGCCCCAGCGCCCAACCATCTGGCGCGCGATCTGGGTGAGCTGCTGGATGTCGGACTCGGCGCCAGTGGTGATCGCGCCGTAGACGACCTCCTCGGCGACGCGGCCGCCGAGCGCGACCTTGATCTTGGCGTGCAACTCCTCCAGCGAGTAGGACACGCGGTCGGAGTCGGGCGTCGAGAGCGTCACGCCGAGGGCCATCCCCCTGGGAATGATCGAGACCTTGCGCACGGGGTCGGCGCCCGGCGAGAGCATGCCCACGAGCGCGTGCCCGGACTCGTGGTAGGCGGTGCGCTCGCGATCGGCCGGCGAGAGCAGGATGCCGCGCGGAGAACCGAGCATGATCTTCTCGAGCGAGTCCGTCAGATCGGCCATCTTCACGCGCTCGTGCCCGCGGCGCGCGCCCAGCAGCGCGGCCTCGTTGGCGAGGTTGGCGATGTCCGCGCCGACCATGCCGGGCATGCTCGCGGCGAGCGCCTCGAGCTCGACGTCGTCGTCGAGCGGAATCGAGCGCGTGTGCACCTCGAGGATCTCCACACGGCCTTTGCGGTCCGGCGCCTGCACGGTCACGCGCCGGTCGAAGCGCCCGGCGCGCAGCAGCGCCGGGTCGAGCACGTCGGGGCGGTTGGTCGCGGCGAGCACGATCACCGCCTGCGAGGACTCGAAGCCGTCGATCTCGGTGAGGATCTGGTCGAGCGTCTGCTCGCGCTCGTCGTTCGCTCCCGTCACCGACACCTGGCCCTGGCGCGAGCGCCCGATCGCGTCGAGCTCGTCGATGAAGATGATCGCGGGCGCCGCCTCCTTGGCCTTGGCGAACAGGTCGCGTACGCGCGAGGCGCCGACGCCGACGATCGCCTCGATGAACTCCGAGGCGGAGATCGAGAAGAAGGCGGCGTGAGCCTCCCCGGCGACGGCGCGCGCCAGCAGCGTCTTGCCGGTGCCGGGTGCCCCGGAGAGCAGCACGCCATGCGGCATGCGCCCGCCGAGGCTGCCATAGCGGTCGGGGTTGCGCAGGAAGTCGACGATCTCCGAGAGTTCGGCCTTGGCCTCGTCGATCCCGGCGACGTCGTCGAACGTGACGCGGATCTTTTCCGGGTCGACGCGGCGCGCCTGCGAGCGCCCGAAGCTGCCGAGCGCGCCCATGCCGCCGGCGCTCTTGGCGGCGCGTTTGTAGATCAGCACGAACAGGCCGACGATCAGCAGCGTCGGTCCGAAGCCGAGCAGGATCTCCTCGAGCAGCGACTCGCTCGTGGTCGTCGATTCGGCGTTGATGCGCACGCCCTTTTCCTGCAGCAGCGCCGACAGCTGAGCGCCATTCCAGAACGTCGGCACCTGCGTCGCGAACAGCTTCGTCGGCGTCGCCTTCTTGTCGCTTCCGGGGTAGCGCTGCTTGCTCTTGAACTTGCCTTGGATCGTGTCGCCCTTGGAAGAGATCGAGCTGACCGTGCCCACTTTGACCTGCGCCAGGAAGTAGGGGCTGAACGGCACGGTCACGCGTTGTTCGCCGTTGGAGGGCTGGAAGAACAGCACCGAAAGCCAGTTCAGCGCGATCAGCGCGAGCACGAAGTACCAGAAGCCGCGCATACGGTGCGGCGGCGGCCCCGGGTTGGCGTGCTCGGGCATGCCGCGGCCGTCGGGCGCCGGTGAGACCTGCCAGCCGCGCTTGTCGCGTGGCAGCGGCGGATGGGCTTCGGAGCGCTCGCCGCTTACGCGTTCGGGGCCCTTCGGGGAGTCGTCCGGCACGACCCCATGGTACGCGTATACGTACGCCTAGCATGGTGGACAACGATCGAAGGAGAAAGCGTTGAGCATTTTCGAGAACGTGCTGGTGGGAGTGGACGGCTCGAGCAACGGGCGTGACGCGGTCGCGCTGGCCTTGCGTCTGGCGAGCTCCGGCGCCAAGCTGACGTTGGCACACGTCCGCTCCGGTGAGCTGGATCCGTTTCAGGCGCTCACGCCCGAGCTGCTCGACGAGGAGCGCGAGGCCTCGGTGGCGCTGCTCGAGGGCGAGCGCTCAGCCGGTGGCGTGCAGGCCGAGCTGACGAGCATCGTCGCCGCGAGCGCGGGTTCCGGCTTGCACCGCCAGGCAGAGGAGCAGGGCGCCGATCTCTTGGTCGTCGGCTCGTCCGGCCGCGGCAGCTTCGGTCGCGCGATGCTCGGCGACGACACGCGCGCGGCGCTCAACGGCTCGCCTTGCGCCGTCGCGGTCGCCACGCGTGGCTATGGCGCGCGTGGCGGGCGAGAGAGCAATCCGATCACGAGGATCGGCGTCGCTTACAACCGCTCGCCCGAGAGCGAGCACGCGCTCGCCGTGGCCAGGCGGGTGGCGCAGGCGAGCGGCGCGAGCATCGCGGCGCTGGAAGTCGTCTCGATTCCGGCCTACGCCTTTTCTGGGCCGATGGCGCCGGCGATCGGCGACAGCATCGAGGAGATCGTCGCCGAGGCGAGCGCGCGCATGAAGAAGCTGCCCGAGGTTGACGGGCGCGCGGTGTACGGGCTCGCGGGCGAGGAGCTCGCGGCGTTCGGTGAGGACGTCGAGCTGCTGGTGGTCGGCTCGCGTGGCTACGGGCCGCTGCGCCGTCTGGTGTTGGGCAGCACTTCGGACTACCTGGAGCGCCACGCGCGCTGCTCGCTGCTCGTGCTGCCGCGCGTCGCGGAGTGAGCGCTACGCTGCGCGACATGCGCCCGCTGCCCACCGCTCCGCTCGCGGCCGGCTCGCTGATCTCCAGCTATGGTGTGGTCGCGGCCAGCGGCTCGCGCCCGTTGGGGGGCCTCGTGTTGGCAGCCGGCGGACTGTGCTGCGTCGAGATCTGGAGACGTCGCCACGGCGCTCGCGTCGCGGCGCGCCTGGGCGGCGTCGGCTTCGCGGCGTTCGTCGTCTCGCACCTGCTTGCGCTGGCCGTCGGCGCGTGGCCCGCGGTGCTGATCGTCGCGTCGGCCACCGCCGCGGCCACGTGGGCGCTGGCCGACGCCCGCGTGCTCGCGCCGTCGCTCAGCCGCTCGTGAAGCGTGCGGCCTCGTCCGAGCCGCCGGTGGCGTTGCCCTCGCTGTAGGAGTGCGCGCCAGTGCCGGCGAGTCTGCCGCCGTCGACGATCAGATACTCGTCGCGGATCGGACGCCCGTCGAAGAAGCACTCGAGGATCTCGCGCGCTCCAGCCGCATAGCGCGCCTGCGCGGACAGGCTCGTACCGGATGTGTGCGGGGTCATGCCGTGATGCGGCATCGAGCGCCAGGGATGCTCGCGCGGCGGCGGCTGCGAGAACCATACGTCTCCGGCGTAGCCGGCGAGCTGACCGCTCGCGCATGCCTGGGCGACCGCATCGCGGTCACAGATCTTGCCGCGTGCCGTGTTGATCAGGTAGGCGCCGCGCTTCATCCGTGCGAGCATTCGCGCGTCGAACAGGTTCTCGGTCTCGGGGTGCAGCGGCGCGTTGATCGTGACCACGTCGCAGACCTCCACGAGCGACTCGACGTTCGCGTGGAAGCTGACGCCGAGCTGCCGCTCGAGGTCGCCGGGCAGCCGGTGGCGGTCGGTGTAGTGCAGGCCCACCTCGAACGGCTGCAAGCGCCGCAGCACCGCCGAGCCGATGCGCCCGGCGGCGACCGTGCCGACCTGCATGCCCTCGAGATCGTACGAGCGCGAGACGCAGTCGGCGATGTTCCAGCCGCCGTCAAGCACCCACTGATGGGACGGGATGTAGTTGCGCACCAGCGCCAGGATCATCATCACGACGTGCTCGGCGACGCTGATGCTGTTGGAGTAGGTCACCTCGGCGACCGTCAGGCCGTGCTCGATCGCCGCCTGCAGATCGACGTGATCGGAGCCGATGCCCGCCGTCAGCGCGAGCTTCAGCTTCGGCGCCTTGGCGATCCGCTCGGCGGTCAGGTATGCGGGCCAGAACGGCTGTGAGATCACGACCTCCGCGTCCGGGAGCTCGCGCTCGAACGCGGAGTCCGGACCGTCCTTGTCCGAGGTGACGAGGAGCTCGTGGCCGGCGCCCTCGAGGAACTCGCGCAGCCCCAGCTCGCCCGAGACGCACCCCACGAGCTCGCCTGGCGCGAAGCCGAGACCCGCGGGCGTCGGCGTGCGCTGGCCGTCGTGGTAGCGCTCGATGCGCGGCACGTCAGCGCGCGCGTAGGGCGGTGGGTAGCCATCGATCGGGTCGTCGTAGAGCACGCACAGGACCTTTGCCATGGCCTGACTCCTTCCTCGAGGGTTGCCGTCCGGCTACCGCAGCCCCGAACGCGATCGGAGCGATTATGCGCCAGCTCGCGCCGGGGCGCACGCCGGATGGGTGTCTGCTGATACATAATCCCCGGCGATGAGAGCCATCCAGATCGTCGAGGAGTCCGGTCCCGACAGCGCGCTCGCGCTCGTCGAGCTGCCGGAGCCCGAGCTCTCGCACATGCTGACGCCGGGCGCGGGCGTGCTCGTCGAGGTACACGCCGCCGGCGTATCGTTTCCGGAGCTGCTGCAGACACGCGGCCAGTACCAGCTGAAACCGCCGCTGCCGTTCGTGCCGGGCAGCGAGGTCGCGGGCGTGGTGCTCAGCGCAACGGAGGGCGCGTCGGTCAAGCCCGGCGATCGCGTGGCGGCGTTCTGTGCGCTGGGCGGCTTCGCCGAGACCGCTGTCGCGCCCGAGTTCTTCACGTTTCCGCTGGCGGACGCGCTCGACTTCGCGCAGGGAGCGTCGCTGATCCTCAACTACCACACGGCGTACTTCGCGCTGCTGCTGCGCGGGCGTCTGGCAGCCGGTGAGACGGTGCTCGTGCACGGCGCCGGCGGCGGCGTCGGCACCGCTTCGCTGCAGGTCGCCAAGGGCCTCGGGGCGAAGACGATCGCGCTCGTCTCGAGCGAGGCCAAGCGCGCGGTCGCCGAGCGGGCCGGCGCCGACCACACGCTGCTGCTCGGCGACGGCTGGAAGGACTCCGTGCTCGAGCTCTCCGGCGGCGGCGTCGACGTGGTGCTCGACCCGGTCGGCGGCGATCGCTTCACCGACAGCCTGCGCTCGCTGCGCGAGGGTGGGCGCCTGGTCGTCGTCGGATTCACCGGCGGCTCGATCCCCGAGGTGCGCGTCAACCGCTTGCTGCTGAAGAACACGGAGGTCGTGGGCGCCGGCTGGGGCGCCTACGCGATGGCCAAGCCCGATCTGAACCGCGAGATCGGCGCGGCGGTGAACGGCATGGTCGACGCCGGCTACATTCGCCCGATCGTCGGCGAGCGCTTCGCTCTGGAACGCGCAGCGGAGGCGCTGAAGACACTCGACGAGCGTCGCGCCACCGGCAAGATCGTGCTCGACGTGCGCGACAGCTGAGGCTGCCCACAGTCCCCGGCCGGGGGCTAGCCCCACCGATCTCGGTGGCCCCCCGCACCGACAGGCGCGCGCGCTGCGTTCAGCATGTGAGGGACCATGAGCGTCACCGTCGGACCGCTCGCCGCGACCCAGCCCGCTGAGGACACGCGGCAGCTGCGCGAGGGTCCCACGCCGGAGGAGATTCAGGAGCCCGTTCTCGAGAGCCTAGACCGCACGATCACCGGTCTGATCACCGTCGTGCCGCCGCTGTTGCTGGTGCTCGCGGGCTGGCAGATGTGGAACGAAGAGCTGCGCTGGCGCGACATCGCGATCTTCCTGATCATGTATGTCCCGACCGGGCTCGGCGTGACCGTCGGCTTCCATCGGCTGCTCACGCATCGCAGCTTCAAGACCTCGCCGTTCGTGCGCGGTGTGCTGGCGGTGCTCGGCACGATGGCGGTCGAGGGGCCGGTCATCTCCTGGGTCGCCGACCACCGCAAGCACCACGCTTACTCCGACCGCCTCGGCGACCCGCACAGCCCGCACGTCGATCGCGGCGGCGGCTGGCGCGGAGCGCTGCGCGGCCTCGCACACGCACACGTCGGCTGGCTGTTCGACCACACCCAGCGCGGCTCGCGCGAGCGCTTCGCTCCCGACCTGCTCGCGGACCCGGTCGTGTCGTTCGTCGATGAGACGTTCGTGCTCTGGGCGCTGCTCGGCTTCGCGATCCCGTTCGCGCTGGGCGTGCTGATCGGCGGCGGCGTCGACGCGGGCCTCGAGGGCCTGCTGTGGGGCGGAGCCGTGCGCATGCTCGTGCTCCACCACGTCACCTACAGCATCAACTCGCTGTGCCACTTCTTCGGCCGGCGCCGGTTCGCGACCGAGGACCACTCGCGCAACCTGATGTGGCTCGCCCCGTTCTCGCTCGGCGAGGCATGGCACAACAATCATCACGCGTTTCCAACGTCGGCTTTTCACGGCATGGGCAGGGGCGAGCCAGACATCTCCGGCCTCGTGATCGCGGCGCTGGAGCGCATGGGGCTGGTGTGGGACGTGCAGCGCATCGGCGCCAGCCGCCAAGCGGCGAAGGCGCTCTGACGGCGCGCGAGGCGCGCCTTGCTCGACGTCCGCCGGTGGGCCACGACGCTGATGGTCTACGCCTGCGCCGAGGCGTGAGACCATTGCCACCTGTGGCGCAGCACGCTCGACCGCCGCTCGACCTTTCCCTCGCGCCGGGAGCGCGCCCGCGACGCTGGATGCCGACGCTCGCCGCCGGCCTGTCGATCGGCGAGTACGCGCGTTCGCTGGTCCGCCGGCTCGCGTTTCTGACCGCGGCGTTGCTCGCGGCGATCTGGGCGCTCGGCGGCCAGGGCTACCTCTGGCCGGCGTGGGCGTGGCTCGGCCTGGGCGACCTCGTGCTGCTCGAGCTCAGCGCGAGCTGGGCGTGGCGTCAGCCGCGCGGAGCGGTGCGTCGCGTCGCGTGCGTGTGGGCGCTCGTCGGCGCGGCGGCGATGATCCTCGTGTTCACGTGGCTGCTCACATGGCTGCTCGCCGGTGCGCATACGTTCTGGCCGGCGTGGGCGCTGCTCGGGCTCGCCACCGCCGGCAGCGCCTACTCGCTGATCGCGTTGCACGACCGCGTGCTCGTCGCGCACGGCCGCCGCGCGCTGCGCGCGCGGATCGACATGCTGACGCGCACGCGCCGCCAGGCCTTGGACGCCCAGGCGGCGGAGCTGCGGCGGATCGAGCGCGACCTGCACGACGGCGCGCAGGCGCGCCTCGTCGCGCTGACGCTGCAGCTCGGGCGCGCGGAGCTGCGCGTGCAGGGGCAGTCCGAGATCCGCGGCCTGATTCTCGACGCGCAGCGAGAGGCGCACCACGCGATCGCCGAGTTGCGCGACCTCGCCCGGGGAATCGTGCCGCCGCTACTCGCCGACCGTGGCCTGGTGGCGGCGGTGCAGTCGCTCGCCGCTCGCTACGGCCTGGGGACGGCGGTCGAGGCCGACACCAATCGCGGGCTGGCTCCGGCGATCGAGAGCGCCGCCTATTTCGTGATCGCCGAGGCGCTCACGAACACCGCCAAGCACGCCGCCGCGCAGCGCAGCTGGGTGGCGCTGCGCAACGAGTGCAGGGCCCTGGTGGTGGTGGTGGGCGATGACGGCTGCGGTGGGGCCGACCCCGAGGGGTCGGGGCTCGCCGGGCTGCGTGCCCGCGTCGAGGCGCTCGACGGCAGTCTGAGCGTTCGCAGCCCCGAGGACGGTGGCACGCTGCTCGAGGTGCGGCTCCCGTGCGGGTAGTCATCGCTGAGGATCTCGCGCTGCTTCGCGAAGGGCTCGTGGCGCTGCTTCGCGAGAGCCAGATCGAGGTCGTCGCACAGGTAGAGGACGGCCCCGGGCTGCTGCGGGCGATCGCCGGGCACCGGCCGGACCTCGCGATCGTCGACGTGCGCCTGCCGCCCACATACAGCGACGAGGGGCTGTTGGCGGCGATCGAGGCGCGCCGGCGTCAGCCCGAGCTGGGGGTTCTCGTGCTCTCGCAATACGTCGAGACCGCCTACGCGAGCGAGCTGATCGGCGAGGACACCGCCGGGATCGGCTACCTGCTCAAGGAGCGAGTGGGCGACGTGCGCGGCTTCATCGACGCCCTGCACCGTGTGGCCGCCGGCGGCACGGTGCTCGACCGCCAGGTCGTCGCCGAGCTCTTGGCGCCGCGCGAGGGCGCCGCTCAGGCGCTGTCCGGCCTGACAGCGCGCGAGCGTGACGTGCTGGCTTTGATGGCCGAGGGGCGCTCCAACGCGGCGATCGCCGAGAGCTTGTGTGTGACCGCCGGCGCCGTCGAGAAGCACATCACCAACATCTTCGCCAAGCTCGACTTGCCGGCGTGCAACGAAGACCACCGGCGCGTGCTGGCCGTGCTCGCGTATCTGCGAGTTGCGCACTAGCCGTCGCTTCCGGGCGGCAAGCTGACACGTGATAGAAAAGGCGAAGCGATGATTGTGGGGAACGGCCATGGCCGCTGACGTGCTCGAGCGAGTACGGGCCGAGATCGATGAGCGTCTGCGGGCGCTGGCGCCGGCCGTGGCCGAGTACCGGCAGCTACTCGACGCCGCGGATGCGATCGACGTCGAAGCCAGGAAGCGTTCGGCGATCGGGTCCGCGTCTGCGACCAAGTCCGGGCAGACCGCCAGGCCCACGTCCACGACGCGTCGGTCTGGGCGAAAGCCGGAGCGCGCAGCGAGCGCGGGTCCCGCGGCCAAGCCACGTGCGACGCCCAAACGTCCGGCCAAGCCACGAGCGACGGCAAAGCCGCGTGCGACGGCAAAGCCGCGTGCGACGGCAAAGCCGC
>JASLHP010000138.1 GCA_030149625.1 Solirubrobacteraceae bacterium | reverse complement strand
GGCTCGCTGCTGATGCTCGCGGGCGCTGTCGCGACGGGCGTGCTCGCCGCGCAGAACGGCGGCGGGCACATCACGTTCGTGCTCTCGGCGCTTCAGGCGCTGCCGCTGGGCACGGGCACGCAGGAGTGGATCTTCCTGCTGTTCGCCGCGGCGTTCCTCGTGAAGATGCCGGCGTTTCCGCTGCACGGCTGGATGCCCGACGGCTATCGCGCGATGCCGGTGGAGGTGCTGATGGTGTTCTCGGGCGTGCTCTCGAAGGTCGCCGCGTACGGCTTTTTGGCGATCGTGCTGCCGCTGTTCCCGCGCGCCGCCGTGCACTTCCAGACGCCGATGCTGCTGATCGCGCTGGTGTCGATCGTGTACGGCTCGATGCAGGCTTTCAGCCAGACCAACGCGCGGCTGATCCTCGGGTACTCCTCGGTGGCGCAGCTCGGCTTCATCCTCTTGGGCATCTTCGCGCTGAACCCGCAGGGCGCCCAGGGCGCGCTGCTGCAGATGGCCAACCACGGGCTGGTCGTGGCGCCGGCGCTGTTCATCGCCGCGCTGCTCGGCCGCCGCGCCGGCGGCTCAGAAGACATTCGCGAGATGGGCGGCATCGCGTTCCGCGCGCCGGTGCTCGCAAGCGTCTTCTTGATCGTGTCGCTGGCGACGCTCGCGATGCCGGGCTCGTCGAACTTCGTCGGCGAGTTCCTGATCCTGCTCGGCGTATTCAAAGCCAAGCTCGCGATCGCGATCATCGCCTTCTCGGGCGTGGTGATGGCGAGCGTGTACGCGCTGCGCCTGTTCATCCGCGCGATGCACAACCGCACCGGCGCGCGCGTGCAATCGCGCGAGATCTCGATCCGCGACGGGGCCGTGCTCGTGCCGCTCGTGCTCGTGATCCTGTTCCTCGCGCTGTACCCGCGGCTGGCGCTGCACCGCAGCGAAGGCTCGGTCAAGAGCGCCGTGTTCGAGGCGCAAGTGCTCGCCGCCGACCCGCTTGCCCAGTTCCATGTCTTCAGCGGCGCGGCCAGCACGACGGCCTTCGCCGCGACTCGAAGCCAGACGATCACGGTGCACGGAACCGTGCCCGTCGACACGGGAGCTCGCGAAGCCTCGGCCGCCGGCGGCGGCGACAGCAGCGGCGGCGGCAGCGGCGGCGGCGGCAGCGGCAGCAGCAGCAGCAGCAGCAGCAGCAGCGAACCCCAGGAAGGGTCGACGCGGTGACGTACGTGCGCCTGTTCTCACCCGCGGTCGCGACCGCCCACCTGAAAGGCCCGCACGTCGACTTCGCCGGGCTCTCGCCGCTGATCGCGCTGCTGGGCGGCGCGGTGATCGTGCTGATGGTGGGCCTGCTCGGCTCGCGCTGGGTGCGCTCGCAGGTGGTGCCGGCGCTCAGCGTCCTCGCGCTCGGGGCCGCGCTGGGGTTGACGATCTGGCAGTGGAACGCGGAAAAGTCGATCCTCTCTGGGGCGTTGCGCGTCGACGACCTGTCGCTCGGCCTGAACCTGATCCTGATCGCGGGCGGCGCGTGCACGGTGCTGCTGGCGTGGCGCTCGCTGGCGGCACACGAAGCAGCGCATGGCGAGTTCCATGCGCTGCTGCTGACGTCGATCGGCGGCATGTCGGTGCTCGCGAGCTCGCAGAACACGATTGCGCTGTTCATCGGCCTCGAGCTCCTGTCGATCCCGCTGTACGTGATGTGCGCGACCGAATTGCGCCGCGAGCACTCGCTTGAGTCGGGGCTGAAGTACCTGATCGTCGGCTCGGTCGGCTCGGCGACGCTGCTGTATGGCCTCGCGCTGATCTATGGCGCGACCGGCTCGACTGACTTCTCGTCGATCGCCAACGCGCTGTCGAGCGGCAGCCTGGCGACGGACCCGTTGACGCTGACGGGGATCGCGCTGTGCGTCGCGGGCCTGTGCTTCAAGGCGTCGGTGGCGCCCTTCCATCAATGGACGCCGGACGTGTACGAGGGCGCGCCCACGCCCGTCACAGCATTCATGGCCGTCACGACGAAGGTCGCTGCGCTCGGCGTGTTCCTGCGCTTCTTCGACGTCGCGCTGATCGGCGCGCAGCCGAGCTGGGGCCCAGCGCTGGCGGCGCTCGCGACGATCACGATCCTCGCCGGCAACGTCGGCGCGCTCGGGCAGTCCTCGCTGAAGCGCATGCTCGCGTACTCATCGGTCGGTCAGGCCGGATACATGCTCGCGGGCATCGTCGTCTCCACGCAGCTCGGCGTCGCCGCGACCGTGTTCTACCTCGCGGTGTACCTGCTGATGAACATGGCGTCGTTCGCCGTGATCGTCGCGCGCGAACGCGAAACCGGCCTCGGCGACTCGCGCGGCGCGGTCGCCGGGCTGGGACGCGAGCGGCCGTGGCTGGCGTGGCCGATGACGATCTCGATGCTGGCGCTCGCGGGCATCCCCGCGACGGCCGGCTTCATCGGCAAGTTCTACTTGATCGACGCGGCCGTCTCCGGCGGCTACGCGTGGCTCGGCGTGGCGATCGTGGTCGGCTCGATGATCTCGCTCGGCTACTACCTGCCGGTGATCGCCGCGATGTGGGTCGGCGAGAGCAGCAGCACCGAAGTCGACACCGGGCTGCCTGCCCTGGCCGGCGTTCACGGCGACGTCGTGCAGCGGCGACGGGTCCAGGCCGAAGAAGATCGTCGCTGCCGCGCACAACACGGCGACGAACACGACCTCCGGCTGCATCAGCTTGCGCCGCTCACCGGGCACGAGGCCGGCCGCGTAGGCCTCCTCGTCGGCCTCGACCGAGC
>JASLHP010000122.1 GCA_030149625.1 Solirubrobacteraceae bacterium | reverse complement strand
GACACGAAGCCGATGTGGGAGTCGTTTATCTTGAGCAGCCCGCCGTTGGAGAGCCCGCGGACGAACGTCTCGATGACGCGCTCGTCCGAGCACCACAGCGAGTTCCGCAGCCCGTATCGGTTCGCGTTCATAAAGCGCAATGTCCGGGGGAGCAGCTCAGAGTCCTCCGCGCCGGGCACGATGATGGGCAGCATCGGGAAGAAGGTCTCCTCGCGGACGCACGAGAGGCGGCGAGCCTTCGCGAGCCCGTCGACACGGATGACCGTCGGCTGCAGGAACAACCCCGCTGGATCGGCGGTGCCGTCGACGCCGACGCGCTCCCCGCCAGTGAGAATCGCGCAGCCTGCCTCACGTGCCTCGGAGAGGAAGTCGAAGAACTGGTCCTGCTTGAGGACAGGGCTGAGCAGCACGCCCGGGTCCTCCGGGTAGCCGGGCTTGATCGCGCTCGCGAGCTCTGTGAATTTCGCTATCAAGCGCTCCGCGATCTCCGGATGGACGATCGCGTACTTCGGCACCATGCAGATCTGACTGGATCCAAAGAAGCACTCGGTCAGCGCTTCCGCCGCGCGATCGAGGTCCGCGTCGCGCCATACGAGAAAGCCGTCGTTTCCGGAGAGCTCGAGGATCGGCTTCTTGCCGGCCGCGAAACAGTCGCTGCCGAAGCGCAGGCCCGAGTTGGTCGAGCCGAAGAACAGCACGTCGTCGACGTCTGGGCTCGCGAGCCACTGCTTGAGGATGCGGCGGCTGTCGCCGGAGACGAGGTTGAGCGTGCCCGGCGGCGCTCCGTGGCGGCTGAGTACGGGCTGAAAAATCTCGCGGAAGACGAACATCACGCCGGCCGGGGTGCTCCGTGGGACCTTGATCACGAGCGTGTTGCCGGCCATCAAAGCGAGCGACCCCATCGCCGAGTTCGACGCCGCGGCATTTTGCGGCGGGTTCACGCACACGACGCCGTCGGGCTTGCGCACCAGCCGCACGTCGCGTCCGTCGAGAGCGAAGCTCTGGTGGAACTGGCTGTAGTACCAATCGCGCGTGATCTCGTCGAGACCGTGGACGATGCCGCTGACCTCCCACTCGGCCAGCCTGCGAGGGTGCCCCTCGACGATCAGGATCTCGACCAGCTCGTCTGCGCGCGCAAGCAGTTGGCGATGGAAATCGGCGCCGATCTCCCGCAACTGCTGCAGGCTGAAGCGGCTGAACGTCTCGCTCGCGCGCGCCGCCGCGCCGATTGCACGCTCGTTGTGAGTAGCGTCACCCCAGGCGCATCGCGCCACGACGTCCCCGTCGTCGCATACCCGCTCGCGGTCGATGCTTCCGAGCTCGAGGCCGCGCTTGAGGTTGAATGCGCGCTCGGGGTCCGCGATCAGCGCGGACGCGCGCACGACGTAAGTCCATCCCAGACCGGCATCGTCGCGACCGTCGATCAGCATCGGGTAGCTCTTCATGCGAGCGCTTCCACGGGGAGCCTCGACAGGTCGGCTTGGTCGTTGCCGACGACTCCCCGGTTGAAGTCGTCGTACGCCTGCAGATCGAGGAGACCGTGCCCGCTGTAGCAGAACACGATCACCGCGCGTCTACGCTTGCGCTTACAGAACAACGCGACGTCGATCGCCGCCCTAATCGCGTGTGCGGACTCCGGCGCCGGCAAGTAGCCGTGTAGACGAGCCATCAGCCTGGCTGCCGCGAACACCTCCGATTGAGGCAGCGCGACCGCGTCGATGACGCGCTCGTGGCGCAGCATTCCCACGATTGGCGCGCAGCCGTGGTAACGCAGCCCACCGGCGTGAATCACGGGTGGGATGAAGTCGTGGCCGATCGTGTAGCTGAGCACCCTGGGTCCGCTCGCGGCGGAGTCCACGTAGTCCCACGCGTACACACCGCCGGTCAATGTCGGACACGCCGTCGACTCGGCCGCGAGCAGGGTGATCTCGCGTCCGGCCAGCTTCTCGGCTACCCATGGGCCCGCGAAGCCCCCGAAGTTCGACCCGCAGCCGACGGACGCAATCAGGTAGTCGGGCTCACGATCGATCGACTCCAACTGCTCGCGCGTCTCGAGCCCGATCACTGTCTGATGCATCAGGCAGTAGTTCGAGAACGCCCCGACCGCCAGGCGCGAGGCGCGATCGGCCAGAACCGTCTCCATCGCTTCGCTCACCGCCGTTCCCTCGCTGCCGGGATGATCCGGAGACTCCCCTAGAAGCATGCGGCCATATTCGCTCTGGACGCCTGGACTTTCTCGCACCTGGGCGCCATAGGTCTCCATCAGCACACGGCGGTACGGCTTCTGGTGGTAGGAGGCCCGGATCATGTAGACGAGCAGGTCAAGATCGAAGCGCGCGCACGCCAGCGCGATCGCCGCTCCCCACTGGCCGGCGCCGGTGTCGGTCACGAGCCGCTCGATCCCATCGCGCTTGGCGTAGTAGGCCTGTGCCAGCGCGGAGTTGAGCTTGTGGCTGCCCGCGGGCCCGGCTCCCTCGTACTTGAAGTAGATCTCCGCCGGTGTCTCTAGGTAACGCTCCAGGCCGACGGCTCGGAACAGAGGCGTGGGTCGCCACATCTCATAGGCGTTGCGCACCGGCTCGGGGATCTCCACCCAGCGCTCGAGCGAGCGCTCCTGGGCAACGAGCGCGGGCACCAGCAGACGCTTGAAGCGCTCATCGGAGAGCGGCTCGCCTGTGACTGCGTCCAGGTAATCCGCCGGCAGACGCGGAAGATCGGGCACCACGTTGTACCAGCGCTCAGGGATTCTCTCGACAGGCAAGTCGATGCGATCAAGGCGAATCGTCTGCATAAGGGATATCTAGCGAACTATTGGAAGGAGCGTCTAGATCGCGAATCAAGGGACAAGCAATCATCCGGTATTCCGATGAAGGGAACCGTGTCCAGCTATGGATCGATCGATGAAGAAGTCGCCGCGTACGCGTCATTCGTGGGGCTGACGAAGCGACCGCACGGCTGCGCGGTCGCGCGCTCAGCCGCGTGCCGCCGTGTTTCTGGCTCGGCTGCCGCGCAGCAGCTCTTGCGTAAGCGTCTCGATCGAGCGCTCGAGCTGCTGGATGCTGGCGGCCTCCACGCGTTCGAGTCCGACGGCGCGGTTCACCCAGGCGTTGATCTCGCGGTGGCTGCGCCCGTCGCGACGATGCAGTTCCGCGACCAGACGGCTGCGTTCCTGACGCAGCCCCGAGCGGCGCTCGAACGCGGCGACGGGGACGATCTCGGGATCCAGCGTCTTGGTCTGAGATGGCGGCTGCCCGGCGAGCTCGGCGACCGGCTGCGGAGCTCCAAAGAGCGTCATCTGCGCTGCGAACTCAGCGTTCAGCGGTACGAACTCGGCGGTCGGTGAGGGCTCGCTCGCGGGCCGCCGCGGCGGCTCGTCCAGGCCGGCGTCCGGCTCGTCGCGCCGCAGCATGTGGCGCAGCTCGGTTTCGATCGCCGAGGCGTGGCCGCGCAACGCCTGCTCGGCCGGCAGATACAGCCAGCTCGGCTCTGCGTGCCTACCAGGAATGGTACGCACGAAGCGACCCACGATCTGGCGGAAGATCAGGGGCGTCTTTGCCGCCGTCGCGTACACGCCGACCCGCAGTCGCGGGATGTCCACTCCCTCGGACACCATGTTGACGGCGACAATCCACGGATCGGCCGAGCCGCGGAAGTTGGCGAGCTTACGCGCGGCGCCAGCCTCGGTGTGGAGCACGACCAGCGGCGAGCGTCCCGTGGCCTCGTGCAACAGCTTGGCGATGCGGCGCGCGTGGGTGGCGTCCGACGCGACCGCGAGCCCGCCTGCGTCGCGGTGGCCTTCGATGCGCAGCGCACGGAGCTTTGCATCGGCCTCGCGCAGGATGCGCGGCAGTCCGTCGGGTAGTGCGGTCGAGATCGCCGTGCGGTAACGGCGGCTTGCCTCGCGGGCGCTCAAAACGGTCTCGAACGAGGACTCGATCACGTCCTCGCCGCTGCGCCAAGACAGCGAGCCGTCGAACGTCACAAACGCGACGGGGCGACAGACACCATCCGCCACTGCTTGCGCATACGTGTACGAGACGTCCGGGATCACCAGCCCCTCACGGTCGTAGCGGACGCCCGGGATCGGCGTCGAATCGGAGCGAAACGGAGTGCCCGACAGCAGCAGCCAGCGCGGCGACGCCGCGAATGCGCGCAGGAAGCTCGTGCCCCAGGTGAGCTCCTCGCCGAGGTGATGAGCCTCGTCGACGATGATCAGGGTGTCGGCGGTGGCGCCCTGCGCCCATCCGCCAGGATCGCTGGCCACACGTGCGTAGGTGACTGCGACGCCATCGAAGTCCCGCGGCGGCTTCGGTCCGCGGGCGTCTGGTTGCAGCTGCACGCCGAGTGCGGCCGCCGCGGACGCCCACTGACGTGTCAGCGGCGTCGTCGGGCAGAGCACGACCACACGTCGCGCCACTCCTCTCGTGAGGAGGTCTCGGGCATGCTCGAGCGCCGGACGCGTCTTGCCTGCCCCAGGTGCCGCCGAGATCAGGAACGACCCCTCCCGCCAGTCGCCGAGGCGTTCGAGGGCGCTGCGTTGCCATGCTCGCAGCGAGGAGCGCGTTGATGTCAGGGAGGAGCTCGGCAAAGAGCCCGGCATCCTGCGGCACGGCACGGACGGATCGACGTGCGCGCTTCTTACGCCGCCCCGTTGAGCGGATCCGTGCGTCGCTGGAGCGGCTCGAGCGGCGTGCGGCTGGACGTGCTGCGCGGGGATCGGTGCGCTCCGAGAAGGCGACGAGGACCCGGTTCGACGAGCTCCGGGTCCTCACGCCCGCCATGCGAGGGTGCTGCCCCTACTCATTGGGAGCCTCGCACGGCGGGCGCAACGATACGTCAGCTGTCAGACAATTGTCGGCAGGCGTCTGTGGCGATGCCGACGGCTGGGCCGACTCGCTACCATGGTGCTAGTTTGACTGGCACGATGCTTGCCGCGATCGATCGCCGCGACCCCATGCCTCTGCACGACCAGGTCGCGGCGCAGATCCGCCGCGCGATCGCCGAAGGCGAGGCGCGGGCGGGCGAGCGCCTGCCGCCGGCGCGCGACCTCGCGGCGGTCATGCAGGTGAACGCAAACACGGTGCTACGCGCGATGCGCGTGCTGCGCGAGGAAGGCTTGCTCGAGTTCCGCCGCGGCCGCGGGATTCGCGTCGCCGGTACGCCTGCGCGCGGCGCCGTCGTCGCCCGTGCGCGCGAGCTCGTGCGCTTTGCGGGTCAGCAGGGCTATCGGCGCGACGAGTTGATACAGATCATCCAGAGCCTCAGCTGAGTCGCGCGCCGAGCGCTGTCGGCTCCGGTGCCCGGGAGCGCGCGTCAACCCGCGGCGAGCGTCCTCTCGGCGGGCCATTTGCTGAGGAACGCGGCTGTGTCGGCCTGCTCGAGCGGTCGCGCGAACAGGAAGCCCTGGCCGCTATCGCAGCGCTGGCCCTGCAACAGGCTCAGCTCGTGGGTCTGCTCGATGCCCTCCGCCAGCGTCTCGATCGAGAGCGCCTTGCCGAGCTGTACCAACGTGCGGATGATCGTCTCACCCTCCTTGTTGTGGGTCATCTGGGTGATGAACGAGCGATCGATCTTCAGGGCGTCGACCGACAGCTGCTGCAGGCTCGCCATCGAGGAGTATCCAGTTCCGAAATCGTCGATCGCCACGCGCACACCCAACTGCTTGACCGTCGCCAGACGTGCGGCGGTCTGCTGGACGTCGCGCATCAGCGCCGACTCGGTGATCTCGATCGTCAGCATCTCTGGCTCGAGGCCGGTCTCGCGGAGCGTGCTTTCGACGTCTGCGACGAACTCGTCGGTGTCGAGCTGGCGGGCGGACACGTTGACGGCGACACCAATCGGATAACCCGCCTCGCGCCAGCGAATGCCCTGCGTGCATGCCTCGCGCAGCACCCATCTGCCGATCTCGACGATCAGCCCGGTCTCCTCGAGCAGCGGGATGAAGTCGTTGGGCTGCACCGTGCCCCGCGTCGCATTGCGCCAGCGAATCAGGGCCTCCATACCCGTCGGCGCCATGTCGTGCAGGCTGAACGTGGGCTGGTAGACGAGATAGAACTCATCATTCTCGAGCGCGACGCGCAGGTCCATCTCGAGTTCCATGCGCGACTGGACCGCCGTCTGCATGCCGGCTTCGAACATCACGTAGCGGTGGCGTCCGTCCCACTTCGCTTGGTACATCGCGACGTCGGCGTCGCGCAGCAGTTCGTCGGCTGCTTCCCTGTCGCCAGCGGCAATGCCAATGCTGGCCGTCAGCTTCAGACAGGTCTGGTCGCGACCGGCGAGTCTGAACGGCTGGTCGAGGGCTTCCAGCAGGCGCTCGGCGATCAGCTCGGGTCCAGACGTGAACGACAGCTCGCTGGCGATCACCACGAACTCGTCCCCCCCAAGGCGCCCAACCGCGTCGCTCTCGCGCACGACCCCCGTCAACCTCGCTGCCACGGCCTGCAGCAACTCGTCGCCGCAGGCATGGCCGAGCGAGTCGTTGATCGCCTTGAAGTTGTCGAGGTCGATGAACAGGGCGGCGAGTGGCGTCTTCTCACGGCGCGCACGCATCATCAGCTGCTCGACGCGGTCCAGGATCAGCGTACGGTTGGGCAAGCCCGTCAGCGCATCGTGGGTCGCGAGGAACGCGAGCTCGCGCTGGCGGTGCTCGAGCTCCTTGTCGGCGGACTGACGCTCGGACTCGAAGGACTCGCACATGCGCACGAGCGTGACGTTGAGGCTTCGCTGCAGCATCGCGAGAGCCTCGTCGAGCACGGCGTGCTCCAACGCGAGCTCACGCGCGCACTCGCTCACGACCTCGCGCGCGGCGTCACACCAGCGCAGACAGCGCTTCGTGACCTCGTTCAGCGGTGCTGCTCGCTGGGAGGCGAGCTGACCGAATATCTGCCACGCCTCCTGGCCGACTTCGCGCGCGACCTCCGCGCCCTCGCCCGACATCCAGCGTGCGACCGCGATCGTGGATACCGTCCCCACGCGTGCGAAGCGCTCCTCGACGCTGGCGTCGAGCTGGCAGCCCGACTCTCTCGTGTGCCGCAGCATCGCCTCGACGACATCGTCCGTGCGCGCGCCGAGAGCTCGCCCGAGGCGAGACAGCGGCTCGGAAGATGCGTTGGGTCTTGAGTGCGGCATTAGTTGACCGGATCGGCAGCGAGTGGTGTGCTCTTTATCGCTTGGCGGATTGACCGCTTGCGTTTGCTGCAGACAACAATGTGATCTGTGTACGATTAATTACTATGAAGTCAATACAGGGCTAGTCGCGAAGCTCGTGCGCGCTGAGCGGGTGCTGGAGGGGCGACTCACAACGCTCGTCAAGGCCGTGACGATCTGCGGGTCGAACTGCGAGCCGGCGTGCTGGGCGAGCTCGCCGAGGGCAGCGCTGTTCGGCATCGCGCGGCGGTAAGGGCGATCGGTGGTCATCGCGTTGAACGCGTCGCAGCACGAGATGATCCGTGCCTCCAGCGGGATCTGCGCTCCATGTAGGCCATCGGGGTAGCCAGCGCCGTCCCAGCGCTCGTGGTGACAGCGAACGATCAGCCCGACACGGCCCATGAAGCCGCCGACGCGCTCGAGCATCCTCTGACCCTCGACGGTGTGAGTCTTGATGATCTCCCACTCGTCTGGGTCGAGCGCGCCGGGCTTGTTGACGATCTCCTTCGGCACCGCGATCTTGCCGATGTCGTGCAGCAGCGCTCCGAACTCGACCATGCGCTGCTGTTCGACGTTCAGCCCCAGCTCACGCGCGACCTCGAGCGCCACGTGTACTACGTCCTTGCAATGCTCGCCGGTGTAGGTGTCGTCGGCCTCGACGACGTCGCCCAGCAGTAGCGCAGTGCCGCGGTAGGCGTCGTTCAGCTCGATCAACTGCTCCAGGCGCGCGCGCCGCTCTTTCGAGAACCATCTGAGCACGCCGAACAGTGGCGCAATCAGCGCGAGGACCCATGCGCGCTCGGTTGCCGCGAGCGCCACGAGCAGCCCGAGCGGTGCGAGCGTCAGATCGATCAGGTACACGTCGCGCATCTCGCTCGCCAGCTGCGAGATCGTCAGTCCGCCGCGTACCCGCTCCCACAACGCGCTTGCGCAGATGTCGCACGTGCACTGCGCAAGCAGCGCGACGGCCAGCACGTCCCAACGACCGTCCGGACTGTGGTCATGCGCGAGCACCAGCACGAGCGCGGGTCCAACGGCGAACCAGCTGTTGGCGGGCACGGCGAGGATGCGGCTGAGCGGCGCGCGGCGCGCGAGGATCGACGGCAGCATCGCGACGGCGAGCGAGAGCGCCACGAGCAACGGCGCGAGCGCGGCTGGCAGTGCGAACAGCATCGGCACGAACACCGCCTGCGTCGGCACCGTGAATGCCGAGCCGAGCTCGAAGCGGACCTTGCTCGCGGCGGCGAAGCCGAGCACGTACAGCATCGCCACGGGCACGGAGACTCGCTGCTGCTCGCCGGCGAGCAGCGCCAGAGAGGCGGCCGCGATCAGGAAGCCGGAGCCTACGATGAGCGCTGAGCGCAGCTCGGCATCGACCATGCGCTGCTCGCGCCCCGCGAACGAGGCGCGCAACCGCTCCGAGTCGGTGAGGGCATGGGCAGACATACGCTTCTCGTGTGTCATCGACACGAATTTGGCTAACACAAGGTTTTCGTGGCGATGTTCGCGCCCGATGCCGGCGGCGACCCGTGATTTCGCGCATAAGATCTGTTTATTGGAATTTTGTGCTGTTCAGATCGGTGTCCGCTCGAACAAGCGTCCGCATCGCTTGCTCTCGTGCTCGCCGTGTCCGATGCTGGCGCCAGATCGGATAACCAGGACTGAAAAGGGCAAACCCACCGCGAGGTGGGGACGCAAAGCCAGGGGTCTCGCACGCGAGATAGCTCAGCCGCCAGCTCACGTACGGAGGCGCTCGTGTTCCCTTCATCCCCTGCAGTTGCCACATCCCCTACACGTTGGATCCTCGGCGTCGCGCTCGCTATTGCCTGCGCGCTCGGCGCCCTGTGCTCGGCGGCGCCGGCGCGCGCGGCGCTCGTCGAGTCCGGCGCCTGCAACGAAGCGGGCCTCTCGCAACCGTTCCTGCGCTGGGGCGATCAGAGCTCCTACGAG
>JASLHP010000076.1 GCA_030149625.1 Solirubrobacteraceae bacterium | reverse complement strand
CGTGGGTCTGCTGGCTGGCCGTCGTCGGCCATCCAGCAGACCCACCACGAAGCCGCCGCGCCGCGGGCGAGCAGCAGGCGCGCGCGGCGCTCGTGCCGCTCGCGCCCGGCGAGCGGCCGGCGCCACTGCTGGTGGCCGTCTGTGTATGCGCCGTGCTGGCGATCGCCGTGCTCGCCGGCGGGCTCAGCATCCACGATCTCGCCAAGCACGGCGGCTCGCTGCCCGGAGCGATCTTCCTCGCGGCGATCCTGTCGCTGTTGGCGCTCGGCATGTACCGCCGCCGCTATCTCGCGGTGCTCGGCTTCGAGGCGCTGCTCGCGTTCCAGATCATCGTCACCTCGCTCGCGCTGGTGGTGGCCGAGACGCTCCTCGCCGCTGGCGGCTGCTTGCTCGCGATCGGCCTCGGCGGCTGGCTGTTCTGGAAGCTCGTGCGTGTGATGGGCCGCATCCAGGCCGGCGAACGCCCTGCGGATCGATAGCCCTGGAGCCGTTTCGCTGGTCGCTGACCGAGCTTCGATAGTGTGCGAGACAGATGACCGGAAACGCTTATGACTGCATCGTCATCGGCTCGGGTCCGGGCGGCTACGTGGCCGCGATCCGCGCCGCGCAGCTCGGCCTGAAGACGGCGGTCGTCGAGCGCGACAAGCTGGGTGGACGCTGTCTGAACTACGCGTGTATTCCCGCCAAGGCTGTGCTGCGCTCCGCGGACCTGCTGTCGGAGATCCGCGAGTCCGAGGAGTTCGGCTTGCGGGTCGGCGGCGTCGAAGTCGACTACGAGGCGGTGCAGGCACGTCGCGCGAAGGTCGTCTCCACGCTCACCTCCGGCGTGGGCGGACTGTTCAAGAAAGCCAACATCGACGTGATCGAGGGCGACGGCAAGCTGACCGCCGATGGCGACGTGGTGGTGGAAGTCGCCGGCGCCGAGCCCGTCGCGATCGCCGCCGGCAGCGTGATCCTCGCGACTGGCTCCGTCCCGCGGTCGATTCCCGGCGTCGCGTTCGGCGAGCGCATCATCGGCACCGAGGAGGCGTGGGCGCTACCCGAGGTGCCGGCGCGCCTCGCGGTCGTCGGCGCAGGCGCCTCCGGCGCGGAGATCGCCTCGGCGTTTGCGCGTCTGGGTAGCGAGGTGCTGCTGCTGGAGGCGCTCGAACGTCTGCTGCCGACGGAGGACGCGGACATCTCGCGCCTCCTCGAGCGTGGCCTCAAGCGCCAGGGCATCGGCGTGCACACGAGCACGCCGGTGGCCGACGTCAATGGCGGGCAGACAAGCGTGAGCTTTGCCTTTGGCGCGGAGTCCGCGGAGGTCGACTACCTGGTCATCTGCGCCGGCCGCGGCGCCGACGTCGACGGGCTCGGGTTGGCCGAGGCCGGCGTCGAGCTCGACGAGCGCGGCCTGATCCAGGTCGACGGCGCGCTGCGCACGTCGCGTGCCGGCGTCTACGCGATTGGCGACCTCGTACCGGGCCCCGCGCTCGCGCACAAGGCATCGGACGAGGGCATCATCGCCGCTGAGACGATCGCCGGCCGCGCGACGCACCCGATCGTCTACGGCGACATCCCGCGCGCGACGTTCTGCACGCCGAACGTCGGCTCCTTTGGCCTGACCGAGGCGCAGGCGCGCGAGCAGGGATACGACGTCGTTGTCGGCAAGGTGCCCTACGGCGCAGTCGGCGGCGGCACCGTGTACGGCGATCGCACCGGCCTAGTGAAGATCGTCGGCGAGCGCAAGTACGGCGAGCTGCTCGGCGGGCACATCGTCGGCTCTCGCGCCACCGAGCTGATCCAGGAGCTCGTCAACGTCCGCGCGCTCGAGGGCGGCTTCCCCGAGCTCGCGCGCATCATCCACGGGCACCCCACGCTGTCGGAGGCCGTCATGGAAGCCGGACGGGCCGCCGACGGCTGGCTGATCCACGGCTGAGCCACGCGTGGGGACGGTGGTGACCCGCACCACGCCGGCAGCCTTCTACTTCGATCTCGCAAGCCCGCTGGCGTATCTGGCCGCCGAGCGCATTCTGCACGTGCTGCCAGGCCCTGCCGAGTGGCGCCCGATTCTCGGCCGCCTGCTCCCGGCGAACAGCGATCTCTCGACGGCGGATGACGAGCAGCCCACGCTTCGCGCCGCGATCGAGCACCAAGCCCTCGAGCTGCGCCTGCAGCCGGTGCGCTGGCCCGAGCCATTCCCGTTCGACAGCTCGCTGGCGATGCGCGTCGCGACATATGCCGCCTCGATCGGGCGGGCGGTGCCGTTCGCGCAGGCGGCCTTTCGCCAAGCGTTTGCCGGCGGTCACTCGCTGGCCGACCCAGACTTCGTGCTGATCGCCGCTGCGGCGTGCGAGATGCACCCAGCAGCGGTGCTGCGCGGTGCGGAGCTGCGCTCGACGCGCGCGCGGCTCGCGGCAACCACGGCGGCGGCCGCTCGCGCGGGGGCCACCGACGCGGCCACCGTGGTCGTCGGCAAACGCGCGTTCTCAGGCGAGGACATGCTCGAGCGGGCGGCGGCACAGATGCGCGGCGAAGCGCAGACGCTCCTCGCTCCAGCCGAGGCCGCGGGATATCAGCTGAAGGTCGAGCAATCGGGGGCGCCGTCTAGATGAAGGCGGCGCAGGCCTACCGCCTGATCGTCACGCGCAGTGGACGTGCGCCGGCGCTGCTCGCGGACCCGGCTCGCGTCGACCACATCGAGGTGGTCGAGATCGACAGCGGCGAAGCAGTGCTGTTCTGGGATCGCGCGCCGCGGGCCGCGTCGAAGCTCGCGCGCGCGCTGCGCGAGGAGCTCGCGCAACTGGAGGCGGAGGAGTTCATGGCGCGCTGGAGTACCGTGGAGCACTGATGCCCGCCGCGCCCGCGCCCAGCTCGTCCGACCCGCGCCTACCGGAGCCGAGCGACGCGCGAGAGTGGCTCGAGACGATGACGCTGATCCGCCGCTTCGAGGAGCGCGCGGGCGAGATGTACGCGCGCGCCAAGGTCGGCGGCTTCCTGCACCTGTCGATCGGCGAGGAGGCGACGATCGTGGGGAGCGCGCGAGCGCTCCGCGAGGACGACTACCTGATCTCCACCTACCGCTCACACGGGCACGCGCTCGTGCGCGGCACGCCGCCCGAGAACGTGATGGCGGAGCTGTTTGGACGGGCCGACGGCTGCTCGGGCGGGCGCGGCGGCTCGATGCACATGTTCGACCTGTCGCGGCGCTTCATGGGCGGTTACGGGATCGTCGGTGGCAACCTGCCGATCGCGGCGGGCATAGCGCTCGCGAGCGACTACAGGCAGACAGACGAGGTGACGCTGTGCACGTTTGGCGACGGCGCCTCCAACCAGGGCACGTTCGGCGAGACGCTGAACATCGCCGCTCTGTGGAGGCTGCCGGTGGTGTTCATGGTCACGAACAACCAGTTCGGCATGGGCACAGCGCTCGGCCGGCACTCGGCCGTCACGGACCTGCAGCGCAAGGGCGAGAGCCTCGGCGTGCCGGGCATGCGCTGCGACGGCATGGATGTGCTCGACACCTACGCGGTGCTGACAGAAGCAGTCGGCCGCGTGCGTGAGGAGCGCCGGCCGGTGCTCGTCGAGGCGATCACGTACCGCTTCCGCGGCCACTCGATGGCCGACCCGGAGCAGTACCGCACCAAGGAGGAGGTGGCGCACTGGCGCGAGCGCGACCCGCTGCCTGCCTTCGGCGAGCTGCTCGTGCGCGAAGGCGTGATCGGCGAGGACGAGCGCGCACGCATCGACGAGCATGCTCTGGAGCGCATCGACGCCGCGGTGCGGTTCGCCGACGCGTCGCCGTTTCCGACGCCCGAGTCGCTGTATGACGACGTGTACGTGCTCGACCAGGAGGTGCGCGGCTGGTACTCGGTGCAGACCACCGACGTGGCTGGCGGCGCGCCTGACGGGGCTGAGCCCGCGGCCAACGACGAGATCCCGCAGCAGCTGACCGATGCGCTGGCGGCTGGCGAGGACGGCCGCGAGCGCGCGCCGGCGGTCAACCCGGAGACGGGCGCGAGCGCCCATGCAGACAGGGGCAGGGCGGGCTGATGGCGCAGATGCGCTATCGCGAGGCTTTGAACGCGGCGCTGCGCGAGGAGCTGGCGCGCGACGAGCGCGTGATCTTGATGGGCGAGGACATCGGCGTGTTCGGCGGCGCGTTCAAGGTCACCGAAGGGCTGCTCGCGGAGTTCGGCGAGCGGCGCGTGCGCGACACGCCGATCTCCGAGAACACGATCGTCGGTGTCGGCGTGGGCGCGGCGATGACGGGGATGCGTCCGGTGGTCGAGCTGATGACGATCAACTTCGCGCTGCTCGCGTTCGACCAGATCGTCAACCACGCGGCGCACATCCACTACATGTTCGGCGGTCAGGCGAAGGTGCCGCTGGTGGTGCGCATGCCGCAGGGCGCGGGCCATCAGCTCGGCCCCACGCACTCCCACTGCCTGGAGGCGCTTTTCCTGCATATCCCCGGGCTGCTCGTCGCGGTACCCGCGACCGCGGCGGACGCGAAGGGCCTCTTGAAGTCGGCGATCCGCGACGAGAACCCGGTGATCTTCATCGAGCACGAGTCGCTCTATGGCGTGCGCGGCGAGGTTCCCGACGACGATGAGCACGTGGTGCACTTCGGCCAAGCGCGCTTAGCGCGCGAAGGCTCCGACGTGACGGTGGTGGGCGTCTCGCGGATGGCGCTGACGGCGGAACGCGCGGCCGCGACGCTCGCGAGCGAGCACGACGTGCAGGCCGAGGTGATCGACCCGCGCACGCTGCGTCCGCTCGACCTCGACACGATCCTCCAGTCGGTCGCCAAGACCAATCGTTGCGTGATCGTCGAGGAGGGCTGGCCGCACGGCGGCGTCGGCGCGAACCTCGCGGCGTTGATCTCCGAACAGGCCTTTGACGATCTCGATGCGCCCGTGCGGCGCGTCACCGGAGCGGACGTGCCGATGCCCTACTCCAAGCCACTGGAGGATCTCGCCTACCCCCACGAGCCACAGGTCGTGGCGGCCGCGCTCGCGACACTCGGCCAGCAGCCGCCCGCGGCCGTGCCGGCGCCGGCCGCTGCGCAGTCCGCGCCGGCGGGGAGCGCTTGATGGCCGCGATCGTCATGCCGCGCCTGTCGGACACGATGGAGGAGGGCACGATCCTGCGCTGGCTGAAGGCAGACGGCGATCAGGTGGCACGCGGCGAGGAGCTCGTCGAGATCGAGACCGACAAGGCGACCATGACCTACGAGTCAGATCAGGGGGGCGTGCTGCGGATCCTCGCCGCCGAGGGCGACACGCTGACCGTCGGCGAGCCGATCGCGCATGTGGGCGAGGAGGCTGCCCGCGAGCACGACTCAGATGACGATGATCGCGATCGGCCGACCGCGCGAGCCGAAGAGCCAAGGATCGAAGAGCCGAGCACCGACGAGCCGGAACGCGAGCAGCCGCGCGCTGACGAGCCGGAACGCGAGGAGCCGCGCGCTGACGAGCCGGACGGCGAGCCGGGCATCGCTGAGCGTGTCAAGGCGTCGCCGCTCGCACGGCGCATAGCGCGCGAGGCCGGCGTCGATCTGCACGCCCTCAGCGGCAGCGGGCCCGGCGGGCGGATCGTCAAGGCGGACGTCGAACACGCGCCGGCGATCGGCGAGCACGCGGCGGCGGGCGCAAGCGCAGCGACGGGTGGCACGCACTCAGCCGCGCAAGGCGCACCGACGTCGAGCGGCCCCGCGGGCGCGACGCCGGCGGCGCTCGCGGACGTCGCGACGGCCAAGGGCGACACCACGATCGTCGAGCTGAACCGCACCCAGCAGACGATCGCGCGGCGCATGGCCGAGTCCAAGGCGACGATCCCCGACTTCACGCTGGTGATCGACGTCGACATGGAGGCATGTGTGTCGCTGCGATCGGAGCTCAAGCGACTGTCGGCATCTGATGCGCCCACATACAACGACATGGTCGTCAAGGCGACCGCGCTCGCGCTACGCGAGAGCCCGCGCGCCAACGGCAGCTACCGCGACGCGCGCGTGCAGGTCCACTCGCGCGTGAACGTCGGCGTCGCCGTCGCGGCGCACGACTCGCTGGTCGTGCCGACCGTGTTCGACGCCGACGAGAAGTCGCTTGGCGAGATCGCGCGCGAGGCTCGCCAGCTGGCCGCGCGCGTGCGCGACGGCTCGATCACGCCGCCCGAGCTCGGCGGCGGCACGTTCACCGTCTCGAACCTCGGCATGTACGGCGTGCGCAGCTTCACCGCGATCATCAACCCGCCGCAAGCCGGCATCCTCTCCGTCGGCGCGCTCGCGCCACGCGCGGTCGTCGCGCAGCGGGACGGCGAGCGCGCCGGCGAGCTCGTCGCGCGCAACACGCTGACGCTGACGCTCGCGTGCGACCACCGGATCCTCTACGGCGCCGAAGCGGCCCAATTCCTCGCGCGCATCGGCGAGCTGCTCGAAGCCCCCGCGTCGCTGACGCTTTAGCGATCGCCGGCGTCGCGCGGCAGGCAGATGCCCGCCAGGCTCAGCTTGCGCAGGATCTCGGCGTCGCGAGGTTCGACCGCTAGGCTGAGACGAGCGATGCAGCTCCCGCACACGCCCGCCGAAGAGCTCTGGGTCTGTCACCTGGGCCACGTGCCTTACTCCGACGCGCTCGCGATCCAGGCGGCGCTCCGCGAACGTCGCCTCGCCGGCGAGCTGCCCGACTTGATGCTGCTGCTCGAGCACCCGCCGACGTACACGCGCGGGCGACGCGCCGGCGCGCAGGACCTGCCGCTCGGCGAGAGCTTCTACCGCGCCAAAGGCATCGAGGTGCACGCAACCGACCGCGGCGGCAAGCTCACCTACCACGGCCCCGGCCAGCTCGTCGGCTACCCGATCATGCGCATCGACGACGTGCACGGCCACCTACGCACGATCGAAGCCGCGATCGTCACCGCGCTCGCCGGCGTCGGCGTGCACGCGCGCTCACGCCACACCGAGGGCATCGACTACACCGGCGTGTGGGTCCAGGACCGCAAGATCGCCTCGATCGGCGTGCACGTCTCGCGCGGCGTCAGCTCACA
>JASLHP010000067.1 GCA_030149625.1 Solirubrobacteraceae bacterium | reverse complement strand
TCTTCGATCGCGGCGAACATCCCGACCTCGGCGATCTGCTCGAGCAGCTCGTGCGCCTGGCGCAGCACTTCCCGCGCGCGCGTCTGGACGAGCAGATCGCCGAGGTCGGGATGTTCGCCGCGATCGAAGACGGCACCTTCGGCGACGTGCGCCGGCGCATCGACGAGGGCCGCGGGCTCGAGGGGATCGTCGACGTCGAGGACGGCTACTTCAACCCCGTCGTCGAGCTGACACAGGGGGCGCGCGTTGCCTAGCCACGCGCCCGAGATCGACCTGACGCGGGTGCGGCCCTACGGCGACCACCTCGAGGACGGGATCATGCAGCTGAGCTTCACGCTGCCGGTGCCGCACGGGCCGGCCGCGCGCAAGACCGCGCTCGAACTCGCCGCCACGCTCGGCCTCGAGCGCGCCGAGGTCGTCCACCACCAGCGGCTGCTCGAGGGCTACACGCACTTCGTCCTCTACGCGCACTGCCCGCACACGTTCGACTACACCGCCCAGCAGGTCGACGAGCTCGACCTCGAGTACATGGCCGAAGACGAGATCGAGGCCTACGCCGAAGCGCACATCGGACGCCCGATCGTCGTCGTCGGCGCGTGCACCGGCTCGGACACGCACAGCGTCGGGATCGACGCGATGCTCGACCTCAAGGGCTTTCACGGCAACCGCGGGCTCGAAGGCTACCGCGCCTTCGACGCGCACAACCTCGGCAGCCAAGTGGCCAACAGCGAGCTCGTCGCCAGGGCGATCGAGCTCGACGCCGACGCGATCCTCGTCTCGCAGACGGTCACCCAACAGGACCTGCACATCCACAACTTGACGGAGCTGGTCGAGATCGTCGAGGCCGAGGGCCGGCGCCGGCGCACGATCCTCGCGTGCGGCGGCTCGCGCGTGTCGAACGAGCTCGCCAAGGAGCTCGGCTTCGACGCGGGCTTCTCACGCGGCACCTACCCGCACCACCTCGCGACGTTCCTCGTGCGCGAGCTCGCGGCGCGCCTGGGGCGCGGCTAGGACCGCCGTCGTGTCGCTGAGCGAGCTGATCACGCCCTCGCGCCGGATCGCGTTCGTGGGGCTGGCGAAGAACAGCGGCAAGACCGAAGCGCTCGCCTGCACGCTGCGCGAGCTGGCCGCGCGCGGGCGCAGCGTCGGCGTGACCTCGGTCGGACGCGACGGCGAGCAGCACGACGCGCTCGACGCGCGCATCGCGAAGCCGCGCATCGAGCTGCCGGCGTGGAGCCTCGTGGCGAGCACCGACACGCTGCTGCGCGCTTGCCCGGTCGCGCACGAGCCGCTCGCCGAAACCGGCATCCGCACCCCCCTGGGCCGTGTCGTCGTGGCGCGGCTGCTCGCCGCGGGCGCCGTCGAGGTCGCGGGTCCGAGCGCCGCCGCCGACGTGCGCGCCATCGCCGACGCGATGCTCGCGCACGGCGCCGAGCAGGTGCTGATCGACGGCGCGCTCGATCGCCGCGCCGCCTCCTCGCCGATGGTCTGCGACGGCCTCGTGATGTCCACCGGCGCGGTCCTGCACAGCGAGATCCAGCGCGTGGTCGCGTGCACGCGAATCGCGGTCGCGACCGCGCGCCTGGCCGAGCTCGACGAGCGCTCGGAGCCCGGCCGGCGCGTGCGCGGGCTCGCGCGGGCACGGCGCGAGAGCCTGCTGGTCGGGGAACCGGACGAGCAGCCGGTGGCGCTGCCGCCCCGCTTCGTGTTGCGCGCCACACGCCACGACATCGCGGCGATGCTGACCGAGAACCCGCGCGCCGGGCACCTGCTCGTCCGCGGCGCCCTGTGCGAGTCGTTCGTGGACGACCTGCGGCGCGCGGCGCGCGGGCGCGAGCTGACGGTCACGGTCGCGGACGCCACGAAGGTGTTCCTCGCGCGCCGGGACAGCGACTGGTACGAGCGCCACGGCATCGCGATCAGGGTGCTGAAGCCGATCCGCCTGCGCGCGCTGAGCGTCAACCCCGTCGCGCCGCGCTCGCACCGCTTCGACTCCGAGCGCCTGTGCGCGCTGCTGCGCGAGGCGATTCCCGACGTGCCGATCGTCGACGTGCGCGAGCAGCGACACGCGCTCGGGTCGCCGGCATGACGCCCGCCGAGCGAGCCGCGGCCGAGGACGTCGACCCGGCCGCGGCCGAGGAGCTCGCGATGGCTCCTCGGGCAGATGGCGGCGATGGAGATGGCGAGGCGAGCGAAAGGCCGGCCGCGGAGCTCGAGGCGGTCGGCGCCGACGAACGCCGGGCGAAGCTCGAGCGGCTGCGCGCCGAAGGCGTCGAGCCCTATCCGTATCTCGAGCGCGACGTGCCACGGACGTGGATCGCGGACGTGCAGACAGCCCACGACCCCGCGCAGCTGGCCGCGGGCGAGCACGCCGGCCTCGGCTACCGCGTGTGCGGGCGGCTGATCGCGCGGCGCGGGCACGCGAGGACGACGTTCTTCGACGTGCGCGACCAGTCCGGCTCGATGCAGGTGGTGGCGCGCGTCGAGGCGATGGGCGAGGAGTCCTACGCACGGATGCTCGAGCTCGACATCGGCGACATCGTCGAGGTGCGGGGAAGCGTGTACGTGACGCGGCGCGGAGCGCTCGCGCTCGGCGTCGGCGCGTGCACGCTGCTGGCGAAGGCGCTGCGCCCGCCGCCGGACCGTCGCCACGGCATGGAGGACCTGGGCGCCCGCTACCGCTACCGCGAGCTCGACCTGATGGCGAACGCGAAGACGCGCGAGATGTTCTTCAAACGCACGCACACGATCGAGGCGATTCACGCGGTGCTGCGCGAGAAAGGCTTCACGCAGGTCGAGACGCCGATGCTGCAGACGCTCGCCGGCGGCGCCGCCTCGCGCCCGTTCGCGACCCATCACAACGCGCTCGACGTGGACGTCTACCTGCGCATCTCGGTCGAGCTGTTCCTGAACCGCTGCATCGTCGGCGGCCTGGAGAACGTCTACGACCTCGGCAGAGCGTTCCGCAACGAGGGAATCTCGCACCGCCACAGCCCCGAATTCACGATCCTCGAGTGCATGATGAGCTACGCCGACTACATGGACGTGGCGGTGTGGTGCGAAGAGCTCGCCGAGACGGTCGCGCTGCGCACGCTGGGCACGACCAGGGTCGAGCAGTACGACGGGCGGGTGATCGACCTGGCACGGCCGTGGAAGCGCGTCACGCTGCGCGACGCGATCCGGGACGCGGTCGGCATCGACTATCTGCAGGCGAGCAGCGAGCAGCTCGCCGAGGTGCTCGACGAGGGCGCGCAGCCGCAGCAGTCGTGGGCGAAGCTCGCCGAAGCCGTTTACACGAAGTACGTCGAGCCGACGCTGATGCAGCCGACGCACGTGTTCGACTTCCCGATCGACCTGTTCCCGATCTGCAAGCGTCACTCGCGGGACCCACGGCTGGCGGAGCACTTCGACACGGTGATCCGCGGCATGGAGGTGCTCTCTGGCGACACGGAGCTCAACGACCCGCTCGACCAGTGGGATCGCTTCGTCAAACAACGCCAGCAGCGCCCCGGCGACGACGGCGACCAGCCGCACCCCCATGACGAGGGCTACGTACGCGCGCTGGAATACGGGATGGCACCCACAACCGGCGGGGGACTCGGCGTCGATCGGTTGCTGATGGTGCTCGCGGGCGTCGAGTCGATCCGCGAAGTGGTGCCGTTCCCGACGCTGCGCGAGCTGCGCTGACGCCGCTCGCGCGGCGCCGGCGACTCACACCATCGGTTTGACATGAACATCGCGCCCGCGGCCGGCGCTCACGGGCGCACGTCGGACGACGCGCCGCCCGACCCGCCACACCACGCGCCGCCCGACCCGCCACACGACGCGCCGTCCGATCCCGCCGCGAACACACGCGGCAGCCGGCGACCGGCAGCTGACTGTTTATCCATCACGGCCATCGGCCTTGCGCGCGCGATCGCCGTTTGGGCTGTGTAAAAGCCGCCTTTCCTAGCACGCTTGAAACTCCAGTGTTTATCGTTGCCGTTGCCCGCGCATCGAACTAGAGTCTCCTAGTCAGCCAATTGAACTTCTCGACTAGCGTGATCTACTCGAGACAAACCAGGACCAAGGTGCCAATGCCCAGAACGAGTTCGACAGCATCAAAATCCAAAGACGGGCAGGAGCCCGCCTGGTCGATTCCAAGCCTACGCGAGCCGCGCTACTCGCAGTCGCTCGAGCGCGGCCTGGCGATCCTCGGCTGCTTCACGCCGAAGCGACCGGTGCTCGGGATCGCGGACATCGCCGACGACCTCGGCATGAGCCGCTCGACCACGCACCGCTACGTGATCACGCTCGTCGCGCTCGGCTATCTCGAGCAGGACGCATCGCGCAAGTACCGCCTCGGGCTGCGCGTCACCGACCTCGGCATGTCGGCGCTCAACTCGACGGGGCTGCGCGAGCACGCGCACCCGTACCTCGAGGAGCTCCGCCAGCGGACCTCCTACACGACCAGCCTCGGCGTGCTCGACGGCCTCGACGTCCTCTACGTCGACCGGGTCCGCAGCTTCCGCCGCGGCCAGGGCAAGATCGACCTCGACCTGCACACGGGCTCGCGCGTGCCGGCGTACTGCACCTCGATGGGCAAGCTGCTGCTCTCCAACCTGCCCGAGGCCGAGCAGCGCGACCTGATCGCGCAGATGAAGCTGACCAAGCGCGGACCGAACACGATCACGAGCAAGAAAGCGCTGCGCGACGAGCTCGAGGAGATCCAGGCCGCCGGCTTCGCCGTCGACGACCAGGAGTTCGCGGCCGATCTGTTCGCGATCGCCGCGCCCGTGCGCAACGACGCGCGCGACATCGTCGCCGCCGTCAACCTCGCCGCGCACAGCTCGATGATCTCGCTCGAGGAGCTCGTCGACGCGCTCGGCCCGCATCTCGTCTCGACCGCCGATCGCATCTCCGCGCGCCTCGGCTACAGGCGCGACGACGAGAAGAACTAGGCCGCGCACGGAGGAGAACCAATACGCTTGCGGGCGATGCGCCGCGCGTTCGCCCTGCTCTGCCTGCCGCTGGTCGCCGTCGCCGTGACGGCGTGCGGCAGCACGGCCACGACCGCCGGCTTCAAAGGCGAGCAGCACGACGCGGCGCAGACGATCGCCAACCTCCAGAACGACGCGACGGCCGCCGAACAGAAGAAGATCTGCGCCAACGACCTCGCCGCCGCGCTCGTCACGCGCCTCGGCGGCAGCAGGGGCTGCGAAACGGCGATCAAACACCAGCTGAGCGAGATCGACAACCTCGAAGCGAATGTCAAGTCCGTGACCGTCGCCACGGACGGCAAGACCGCGACCGCTCAGGTCAAGAACATCCACGAAGGCAGGACGGTCACGAGCGCGGTCTCGCTCGTGAAGGAAGCCGGCAAGTGGAAGATCTCTGGCGTCAGCTGAGCACGCGGCGTCGACGCCCCAGGCCAGCTGACGCGGACGGCGTCTCGAGCGTCAGCTGATTCCCTCGAGCAGCTCACACGGCGAGGACAGCTCCATCGCGCGCGCGAGCACGATCAGCGTGTCCAGGCGTGGCGAGCGCTTGCCGCGCTCGAGCAGCCCGATCGCGGTACGGTGAAGCTCACACAGCTCCGCGAGTCGTTCTTGGGACAGCCCCGCTTTGCGACGGTGGTGACGAAGGTTGTTGGCGAGTCGCTCACGTGTAGGGTCCACGATGTTGGACCTTGCTGCACCAGTAGACATACTGTCTACAGACCATTGTCTACAGTGAGTGCCGTGGGCGCTCCAAACACCGCTTGCGAGCAGGCCGCTCAGCCGAGCGCACGCCCATACTGACGCTCGTAGTAGGCGCGGTACTCGCCCGAGCGGATCGGCTCCCACCACCAAGCGTTCTCGCGATACCAGGCGACGGTCTCCGCGAGGCCGTCCTCGAAGCGCACGCGCGGAGACCAGCCGAGCGCGCGCACCTTCTCCGAGGAGAGCGAGTAGCGGCGATCGTGCCCAGGGCGGTCGCTGACGTGCTCGATCTGCGAGCGCGCGGCGCCGGTCAACTCGACGATGCGCGTGACGACCGTCATGTTCGCCTCCTCGTCGGGGCCGCCCGCGTTGTAGACCTCGCCCGCGCGGCCGCGCTCGAGCACGTGGCCGATCGCCGCGGCGAAGTCCGTCGCGTGGATCCAGTTGCGCACCTGCATGCCGTCGCCGTAGACGGGCAGCGAGTCGCCGTGGAGCGCGTTGAGGACCATCAGCGGGATCAGCTTCTCGGGGTACTGGTACGGGCCGTAGTTGTTCGAGCCGCGGCAGATCAGCGCCTGCAGGCCGAACGTGTGGAAGTAGCTCAGCACGAGCAGATCCGCGCCCGCCTTCGTCGCCGAGTACGGCGAGGACGGAGCCAGCGGGCTCTGCTCCGTGAACGTGCCCTGCTCGATCGAGCCGTACACCTCGTCGGTCGAGACCTGCACGTAGCGCAGCCCGTGCTCGCGCGCGGCCTCCAACAGCACGTAGGTGCCGAGCGCGTGCGTCGAGACGAACGCGTCGGGCTCGGCGATCGAGCGATCGACGTGCGTCTCCGCCGCGAAGTTGACGATCGCCTCCGGCGCCGCCGCCTCGATCGCCCGCGCGACCGCCGCCGGATCCTCGATCGCGCCGCGCACGAAGCGAAAGCCCGGATCCCCGGCGAGGTCCTGGAGGTTCTCCTCGCGTCCCGCGTACGTCAGCTTGTCGAGCACCGTCACCTCGTCGCCGTGCTCGCGCACGCGCTGACGCGCGAACGTCGAGCCGATGAAGCCGGCGCCGCCGCAGACGAGCAGTCTCATGCGCACATCATCCCAGGCCGCGCGCCGTCACGGACGCGCGAGGCCGGCGCGCACCGCCAGGTAGCCGGCGAGGCCATCCTGCCACGGCGGCAGCGGCAGCACGTCGTCGCGCTCCGACTCGAGCACCGACCACGCCGGACGCGGCGCCGGGCGCGCCAGCTGCTCGCTCGTGGACGGCTCCACGCGACAGTCGACCTCGGCTTGGCGGAAGAGCTCCGCCGCATAGCCGTTCCACGAGACGCGACCCGTGCCTGCGAGGTGCACGAGGCCGGCGACCCCGCGCTCGATCAGCCCCAGCAGCGCCGGCGCGAGGTGGCCCGTCCACGTCGGGCAGCCAACCTGGTCGGTCACGACCTGGACCGCGTCGCGCTCCTCGGCGAGCGCGAGCATCGTCGCCGCGAAGTTGCGACCGCCGACGCCGAACAGCCACGCGCTGCGCACGACCGCGTGCGCGCGCGAGGAATCGAGTACCTGCCGCTCGCCCGCGAGCTTGCTCTGACCGTAAACCGAGCGCGCTCCGGTCCTGTCGGACTCCACGTAGGGACGCGGCGCGCCGCTCGCATCGACGCACGCCTCCCCACTGAAGACATAATCGGTGGACACGTGCACGAGCGGCACGCCCAGCTCGGCGGCAGCGCGCGCGAGGTTGCCGGCGCCATCGGCGTTGACCGCGTGCGCCTGCGTCACGTGCGTCTCGGCGCCGTCGACGTCCGTCCACGCCGCGCAGTTGAGCACGGCCTCGGGGCGCACGCGCGCAAACGCGCCCCGCACCGCGCCGGCGTCGACGATGTCGAGCTCCGGCAGATCCACGCCGATCAGCTCGTGGCCCGCGCGCGCGCCCGCGCGCAGCACGTCCAGCCCGAGCATCCCCGCGGCGCCCGTCACGAGCAGCCTCACGCGAGCCGCCTCAAAGCGAGCCCCCCCGCGAGCCGCCTCACAGGATCGAGATGTCGGAGTTGTCGCCGACCATGAAGCGGTACGCGCGCGGTTGACGATCGCCGCGGCGCACCGTCACGTTGCGCCCCAGCAGCGAGGACTCCATGCGCCCGTCGAGATCGGACACGGTGCAGCCGGCGAGCAGGATCGAGTGCTCGACCTCCGAGCCGGAGATCGCGCAGCGCTCCCCGATCGCCGTGTAAGGGCCGACGTAGCAATCGCTGAGGCGCGCGTCCGCGCCGACGATCGCGGGACCCCGCACGGTCGTGCGCTCCAGGCGCGCCCCGGGCTCGATCACGACGCGGCCGTCGACGTTGGAGTCGATCAGCTCCCCCTCGACCCGTGCGCTGAGGCTGTCGAGGATCAGCCGGTTGGCCTCGAGCATGTCC
>JASLHP010000027.1 GCA_030149625.1 Solirubrobacteraceae bacterium | reverse complement strand
TGACGGCCGCCGAGATCGTCGATCAGGCGCTCTACTTCCGCCGGCTGCAGGGCGACGCCGCGCCGATCTCCAACTGCGTCTTCATGGGCATGGGCGAGCCGATGCTCAACCTCGACAACGTGCTCGCCGCATGCGAGCGCTTGCCGGACGTCGGCATCGGTCATCGTCACACGGCGATCTCGACCGTCGGCTGGATCCCCGGCATCGAGCGGCTCGCCGAGCAGCCGATGCCGCTGCGCCTGGCGCTGTCGCTGCACGCCGCCGACGAAGCGCTGCGCTCGCAGCTGATGCCCGTCAACGAGCGCTACCCGCTGCGCGACGTGCTCGACGCGTGCCGCGCGTTCTATGAGCGCAAGCGCCGGCGCGTGTTCGTCGAGTACGTGATGCTCGCCGGGGTCAACGATCGCTATGAGCAGGCGCTCGCGCTGGCGAGCCTGCTACGAGGCGCGCACGCGGACGAGACGCCGATCTTCAAGGTCAACCTGATCCCCTACAACCCCAGCGATCCGAGTGCCGATACCAACCCCAGCGATCCGAGTGCCGATACCAACGCCAGTGCCGGCGGGCGCGAGCGCTACGGCGGCTCGGGCCGCGAGTCGATCGCCGCCTTTCGCGCGGCGCTCGAGTCGCGCGGCATACCAGTGACCGTGCGCCTGACGCGCGGTCGCGACATCGCCGCGGCGTGCGGCCAGCTTGCGGCCGGCGCCGCCGCCTAGGCGAGACCGACGGGCGAGACCGTGGACGGGCTAGGTGCCGCCCGCGCGCGCCTCGCCCGCGCGCAGCAGGCGCTCGCGCAGCTCGGCCTGCTCCTCCGGCGTCGGGTCCCAGCGGGCGATGTCAGGGAGCTGATCGAGGCTGCGCAGCCCGAACAGCTTCAGAAACTGCGTCGTGGTGCGGTAGAGCACAGCGCCGAACTGCGAGTGACCGGCCTCCTCGATCAGGCCACGGTCGAGCAGCGTGGCGCTGGCCGAATCGGCGCTGACGCCGCGGATCCGTGTGATCTCAGGACGTGAGATCGGCTGCAGATAGGCGACGATCGCCAGCGTCTCGGCCTGCGCGGGGCTGAGCGTGGCGGCACGCGGACGGCTGAACAGTCGCCTCGCGGCGTCCTCGGCGTCTGGGTTGCTCGCGAGCGTCCAACCGCCCCCGAGCTCGCGCAGCGCGATCCCGCGCCGCCCCGGCGCGTACTGCTCGCCGAGCACCGCGAGCGCCGCGAGCACGGCGCCTTCGCCCGCCTGCGCGGCGTCCGCGAGCTCAGCCGGGCTGAGTGGATCGGAGGACAGGAACAGCAGCGCCTCGACGGTCCGCGCGAGCGATGGCAGCTCCTGTGCGCTCGCGTCAGGACCGGCGTCGTCGAGCGGCGGCTCGTCCCCGGGTGCCGCCACGATCGCGGTCTCGGCTGTCGCGCCTGCCGCCGTGATCTCCTCGACGTCGCTCACCCCGCAAACCCTACGCCCCGCGAGCGCCGAGCGCCGAGCGCGAGCGGCGGCGCATGCGCGTCCGCGGGCGCCTCGCGCGCCTGCCCGCGGACCGCGATCTCGCCGAAGCTCTCCTGCTGTACCCAGTCCGCCTCCCCGCGTTTGTAGAGCTCGAGCAGGGCGAACAGCGTCACGGCCACGGTCATGCGGTCGGCGCCGCGGACCGCCTCGTCAAAGTTGAAGCTGCCGCGTCGCAGCAGCTCGCGCAGGTGCGCGAGGCGCTCGGCGACGCTGACGCGGGGCACGGCGATGTGTCGCACGCTGATCGTGGGCGCCATCAGCAGCAGTCGCCCGATCGCGGCGCCGAGCACCTCCGGGCGATGCGACCCGTCGGCGGCGTGCACGATCGCGCGACGCAGACTCGCGGGCGGCGGCGCGGTGCGGAAGCGCACGCCGTGCTCGCCTGCCAGCAGCTCCCCCAAATGCGCCGCGGCGGCGCGAAAGCGGCGCGCGTCGAGCATCCGTGCGAGCAGCTCCTCGGCGGCCTGCTCGGGCTCGATGTCGAGCAGCTCCTGCTCGTCGCTGCTCAGCATCAGCCGCGACTTCAGCTCCAGCAGCGCGGACACGAGCACGATGAACTCGGTCGCGGTCTCGAGATCGAGCTCGCCGCGCTGCTCGAGGTGGTCGAGGTAGGCGAGCACGACATCGGCAAGCTGCAGCTCGAGCAGATCGACCTCTTCGCGCAGCACGAGCGTCAGCAACAGGTCGAAAGGCCCGCTGAAGACGTCCAGGTCAAGCTCGAGCGAGGTCAGGCTCGTCATCTCGGCCTGCCCGAGATCGATGCGCGGCTGCTCATCGCCCCACGGTAGCGGGCGGCGATGACGTGCTGGCGCGGCCGCCCGCGCGTGCTCTCACCGGGGCGCCCCGACGCCCATGTGCTCGCGGACGTCCGCGAGCGTCGCGGCCGCAACGGCCCGCGCCCGCCCGGCGCCGTCCGCGAGGATCGCCTCCAGCGCGTCCTCGTCCGTGCGGAGGTCTTCGTAACGCTCGCGCACAGGCGCCAGGTACTCGATCACGGCGTCGGCGACGGCCGCCTTCAGCTCGCCGTAGCGCGCCTGCGCGAGCTCGCTCTCGATCGTGGCCGGATCGAGACCACGCACCGCGGCGAGGATTTCGATCAGGTTGCTGACGCCCGGCTTCTCGGGATCGCGGCGCACGTCGCTGCCGGAGTCGGTCACGGCGCTCTTGAGCTTCTTCTCGATCGCCTTGGGCTCATCCAGCACGTGGACGGTGCCCTGCTCGGAGCCGCTCGTCGTGGACATCTTGCGCGTCGGCTCCTGCAGGTCCATGATCCGCGCGCCGACCGCGGGGATTCGCAGCTCGGGCACGACGAGG
>JASLHP010000020.1 GCA_030149625.1 Solirubrobacteraceae bacterium | reverse complement strand
CAGCTCCGCGGCCGCGGGCGAGCGGACGTGCACATCGGCACTGGAGGAAGCGTTCATGAGTCTCACGGGCGAGTCGGTCGAGTACCGTGCCAGCGCGGAGCCGGAAACCGCGAGGAGTGAGAATGTGAGGGCCGCCGCGTGAGTGCAAGCGAGGCGCTGCCGATCGCCGCCGCCCCGAGCCGCTCCGCGTTCACTGGCCGCGTGACTCAGGGTCACGTGTTGCGCTCGGAGTGGACGAAGCTGTGGTCGCTGCGCTCGACGCGCTGGTCGCTGCTGCTCGCCGTCATCTCGATGGCGGGTCTAGGCCTGTTGATCGCGGCGGTCTCGATGGGCCGCTGGTCGCACCTCAGTCCTCAGGATCGCATGAGCTTCAACTCGATCGACCGCGGCCTGGGCGGTTATCACCTCGCGCAGCTCGCGATCGGCGTGCTCGGAGTGCTCGTCATCAGCGGCGAGTATTCGACCGGGATGATCCGCTCGAGCCTGATGGCAGTGCCGCGACGGTTGCCTGTGCTGTGGGCGAAGATCGCCGTGTTCGCCTCGGTGACTTTCGTGCTGATGATCGCGAGCGCATTCGTCGCATTCTTCGGCAGCCAGGCGATTCTCACCGAGCACCACGTGAATGTCAGCCTCGGTCATCCGCAGGCGCTGCGCACGCTCGTGGGAGTGGTGCTGTTCATGACTGTTACCGGGGTGTTGTGCACCGCGCTCGGCACGATCATTCGCAGCACGGCGGGTGCGATCGCGACGTTCGCGGGCCTGCTGTTCGTGCTGCCGGGCATCGTTGACATCCTTCCGAGCGAAATCGGCAACTCGATCAATGCCTACCTGCCCTCGAGCGCGGGTGGAGCGATCGCCAAAGCCGTCCCGGACGCGCACACGCTCTCGCCGTGGGGCGGGTTCGCGCTCTACTGTGGTTACACGATCGTCCTACTCGCGATCGCCGCCTACATGCTCGTGCGTCGCGACGCCTGAGATTTCGGCTTCTCTATCTATGAGCACGAACCCCCTGCCACGAGACCGGGTCGCCGTCAAGGCCCTGACGAAGGTTCCCGAGATCACTCTGATCTTTTGGGTGCTGAAGCTGTTGACGACCGGCATGGGCGAGGCGATGTCGGACTTCCTGGGCCAGCACAGCGTCCCGATCGCGGCGGCGACCGGGAGCTTCGGCCTGTGGTTTGCGATCTGGCTACAGATGCGCCAGCGCGAATACAGGGCTCCGTTCTACTGGTTCGCGGTGATGATGGTCGCGGTCTTCGGCACGATGGCCGCCGACGGCATCCACGACGGCGCGAGTATTCCCTACGCGGTCACGACGCCATTGTTCGCACTGCTTACGGCCGCCGTGTTTTGGCGCTGGTATCACAGCGAGGGCACGCTGTCGATCCACAGCATCACGACCCGCCGTCGTGAGGGCTACTACTGGGCAGCGGTGCTCGCTACGTTCGCGCTCGGCACCGCCGCGGGAGACCTCACCGCGATGTCGTTGAAGCTCGGCTACTGGCCCTCGGTGCTGTTGTTCGCCTCGGTGATCTCGATCCCGGCGATCGGCTGGTGGCGCTTCGGTCTGAACCCGATCTTCGCGTTCTGGTTTGCCTACATCGACACGAGGCCGATCGGCGCCTCCTTCGCCGACGGGTTCAGCAAGCACGAACTCGGCGGGCTCGGGCTCGGCGACGGCACGGTTGCCGGGATCGCGCTGGTCGTGTTCGTCGCGCTCGTCGCCTACGTAGCGGTCACGAAGTGCGACATCCAGGGCGACTCGCACGTCGTGCGCGTCGCGCCGCAGTCAAATCTCGGGCTGATCCTCGACGCCGAGCCCGAGTAGGCGGCGATGGTGACCGGGGCGATGGGGACGCACACCCGTGGTCGGGTCGTGGCGATTCGTCAACATGCAGGCATGAGACAGACGGCCGACGAGCTCACCTCCCGCTGGCTGACACGGGTTCAGCGCCTGGGTCGCTGGAGCGCCGGCCACCAGTTCGCGAGCGATCTCACGGTCGCGCTGGGCATCGCCGGGCTCAGTGTCCTGTTGCTGGCGCGCCAGCGCCTTCTCGATCCGACCGCGCTGATCTTCTGTGGCGCGCTCTGTGCTCCTCTTGTGCTTCGCCGCACGAGCCCTCGCGTGTGCTTCTCCGCGGTCGCGCTCGTCGCGTTCGCGCAGTGGCTGCTCGCCGCTCCGCAACTGGCTGACGCCGCCGTGCTTGTCGCCCTTTACTGGGTCGCGCTCGAAGCGGCCCTGGCGGAGGTCCTGCTCGCTGCCGCCACCGTCGAGGCGGGCGCGATCATGGCTGCTGCTCGCTGGTCGACCGTTCAGCCGCTGAAGGCGTGGGTTGGGCTCTCCGGGTTGACCGTCGCGGCCGGCGTGCTTGGCGTCACGATCCGCCAGCGACGAGCGCTGCTGATCTCGTTGCAGGAGAAGGCCGCGCGGCTCGAAGTGGAGCGCGACCAGGAGGGCCGGCTCGGCGCGGCCGCCGAGCGCGCGCGGATCGCGCGGGAGATGCACGACATCGTCGCGCACAACCTCAGCGTAATGATCGCTTTGGCCGATGGCGCCACGTATACGATGAGCGCCGAGCCAGAGCGCGCTGCGCAGGCCATAGCGCGTGTCTCGGCGACCGGCCGCGAAGCGCTCGTGGAGATGCGCCGGCTGCTCGGCGTGCTGCGCGAGGACTCGCCCGAGCACCCGTTGGCGCCGCAGCCGAGCCTCGACCGGCTCGACGAGCTGCTCGCGCGCGTCAACGCCGCGGGAATTCCGGTGAGCATGGAGCTGGACGGAGACCCACGCGAGCTCACGGACGGGGTGCAGCTGACTGTGTTCCGGGTGGCTCAGGAGGCTTTGACGAACACTCTCAAGCACGCCGAGCGTCCCACCCGCGCACATCTGGCACTCAGCTGTGGGCCTGGATCGGTCGAGCTCGATGTGACCGACACCGGCAACCCCGCGGCTCCCAGCGTACTGAGTGCGCGACTGCCTTCGGTCGACGGCGGGCGCGGCCTGCACGGTATGCGTGAGCGCGCCGCCGTCTACGGAGGCGAGCTCGAAGCCGGCCCCACACCCGAGGGCGGCTGGCGTGTGCACCTGCGCCTGGCGCCCGACTCCGAGACCGTGACCCGATGACGACGACTCTGCTGCTCGCCGACGACCAAGAGCTGATGCGCGTCGGCTTCCGGATGGTCATCGACAGTCAGGACGATCTGTCGATCGTCGGCGAGGCCGCAAACGGACGCGACGCGCTCCAAGCCACAATCGAGCTCTCCCCCGACATCGTGTTGATGGACGTTCGTATGCCTGAGATGGACGGCGTGCAGGCCACTCGCGAGATCGTCGAGTCCAACAGCGACGCGAGGATCATCATCCTGACCACCTTCGACCTCGACGAGTACGTCTACGCAGCGCTACAAGCCGGCGCCAGCGGCTTCCTGTTGAAGGACACGCCACCGGCCGACTTGCTCTCCGCGATCCGCTCGGTCGCAAGTGGCGACGCCGTCGTCGCTCCCAGCGTCACCCGGCGGCTGCTCTCCACATACGCACACCGGCTGCCCATCCCCGGCCAACCCGGCCAAGACCAAAACGAGCGCCTGGCGCTGCTCACCACACGCGAGCACGAGGTGCTCCTGCACGTTGCGAGCAGCCACTCAAACGCGGAGATCGCCGAGCAGCTCGTGCTCTCCGAGGCGACCGTCAAGTCACACGTAGGACGCATCCTCGCAAAGCTCGAGCTACGCGACCGCGTACAGATCGTCGTCTTCGCCTACGAGACGGGGCTCATCACCCCCTCCCAACGCGCGCAACCCAAGCAGGCGTCTGCCACGTGATTTCCGCTCCCCATGATCGCCCGTCCTCGCCGCGGCCCGGCGTGCAGGCCGAATCGGGCGAGGGCCGGATTCCGCTGGCCGGTCGTTTCTTTCCTATTCCCGTCGCCGCGAAGGTCCCGGAGGTCATCCTCCTGTTTTGGGTGGTGAAGATCCTCACGACCGCCGGCGGGGAGGCCACGTCGGACTATCTGAAGACGTACGGCAACTTCGGCGGCGGCGGCCTCGAGGTGCTCGTGATCGTCGTGGGGTTGGTGCTGCAGTTCGGGACCCGTCGCTACCGCGCGTTTGCCTACTGGGCCTTCGCCTTCGCAATCGCAATCACGGGGACCGGCGTGTCCGATTTCCTGCATCTCGACGTCCACATCCCCTACGCAGGCACGACCCTTCTGTGGTCAGTGGTATTGGCCGCGATTTTCTGGCTGTGGCAGCGCAATGAGGGCACGCTGTCGATCCACAGCATCCTGACCCAGCGACGCGAGGGCTACTACTGGGCGACAGTGTTCGCGACCTTCGCTCTCGGGACTGCGCTCGGAGACTTCACCGCGACCTCGCTGAATCTCGGCTACCTGGACTCGGGCATCCTCTTTACGATCGTCATCCTGATCCCCGTATTGGCGCAC
>JASLHP010000008.1 GCA_030149625.1 Solirubrobacteraceae bacterium | reverse complement strand
TGATCGGCTTGTTCTCCGGCTGCTCGGCGACGGTCTGCAACCGCAGGTCTTCGAGCGCCGCCACCTCTTCCGAGGAGAAGTTCCCCGACTGCACGGGCAGCCTCCCGGCTTCGGCGAGCACCTTCACGTATGCGACGTGCTCGGGTTCGTCGGGCACTTGGAACGGGGGCGTGATCAACGACCAGCACACCGCGTTGACGCATGCCACGAGCGCGCAGACCCAGGCCGCGACCGGCACGCCGCGCAGCGTTCTCATCGCAGCTCCCGCAGCGTCAGCACCGAGCACAGCGCCGTCACACCACCCATCAGCACGAGCACGAGCACGGCGCCCCACGTGCCGGCCCACGCCCGGCCGAGGCCCATGCGCCGTGCCACCTGGGGAACGAGCGACCACCACGAGGAGGCCGCGCTGCGCAGGTATTCGACGCGCAGGCGCGAGGATGGCGGCCAGCCGCGGCCATGCGCAGCGAGCGCTCCCGCCTCCAGTTCACCCGTGAGGAAGTTCGATTCGTCCCCGTCCAGGAAGATCGTGAAACAGAGCTCCACGCCGGCTCTCGCCGTGGCGAGGGGCTCGATCGGCACCGTCACGGCGCCGCCGGTCCAGCCAGCCGCTCGCTCGCCGCGCGCGATCACGCGTCCGTCTTGCAGCGCCTCGAGTGTCACACGCGGCCCGAGGAAGGCGAACACGCGCAGCCTGACCGCCGAGGTGCCTCGTGGCAGCACTTCGCCTGGCTGGCAGGCGGACGTCCGCTGTGTGATCGTCCCGGCCGGCTCGACCGCGTCCGTGTTCACACGTGCGATCGCGATCGGCGATCGCGACAGCGTGATGAGAATCGCCGCGGCGCCGAGGAGCAGACACGAGCCGAGCGCAAGCTTGAGCCGCCCGCCCGTCACGAGCCGCCGCTCTCGGCATCGTCGCGTCTGTCTGCCGTGATGGTTCTCATTGGTGTGAAGTTCTTCCCAGCCGCTCCCCGGCGCTCACAGGTGGCGCCAGCAAGCCCGCGTGCCCGAGCAGACGGCCCGCGGACTATGCCGCGCGGGTGAATCGTGGTCAAGAACCGTCACGCCGAGCGTCTCCGCCGCCCGCGATTCAGACGGTCCGCGACAGCGAGTCTCGCGTTCGTGTCTCTCACCGATCGGGGTCCGCGCGGCTGACAGAAACACTTTTAGAAATCGCTGGTAGTTAGCTGCCGCAAGAAGTAGCTTGGCCCTCTACGAGTATTCACAGACCTTTAAGGGGGAGCAAACGATGCGGCAGCCCGCAATGGCGGTCTCACTCTCTGCGCTGCTGGTCGCGCTTGCACTGGCCGGCTGCGGCTCCGGCTCCGGCGCGCCTCAGCCGTCGAGCGCGGTGATCCCGGTAAAAAGTCCAACGATCAGCAACTCGATCCTGCCCGCCGAGTACACCTGCGATGGACGCGACGTTGCTCCGCCGCTGGAATGGGGAAGCGTGCCGTCCAAGGTCGGACAGCTTGCGCTGATCGTCGTCGGCATCGCGACGAATCCGATCACTCACGCCGTCAAGTTCATTCCCGAATGGGCCGTCGTCGGGCTGAATCCGGCCCTGCACAAACTGGCGGCCGGCGAGGTTCCACCGGGCGCGACCGTCGGCCTCGCGAGTGGAGCCAAGAAGCGGCGATACTCCCTCTGCCCGAAGCCGGGAACCTCGATGCAATACCAATTCGAACTGTACGGGATGCCCTCCGGATTGACGGCGTCCCCGAATTTCACCGATATCGCGCTGCTGCGCGCGCTCAACGAAGCCGGTCCGACCCGGGCGGACGCCCACGGTGGCATCCTCGTGACGTACAAGCGCAGCGCGCACGCGAAACGCGCCTGACGCACGCGAAACGCGTCGGAGCGACGATCGGGCCCGCCGGCCGGCTCGCGCGGCGGGCCCGGCATCGTGCCGGGCCCGCCGCTCGGCTCATCGAGAGGTGCATCCAGCCGGGCTCACCGAGAGCTGAGCGCGAGAGCTGAGCGCGTCCGTCTGAGCCGGCTGCCTACATCATCCCGCTCATGTCCGGCATGCCGCCGCCGGGCCCGCCGGCGCCTTCCTTCTCCGGAACCTCGGCGACGATCGCCTCGGTCGTGAGGATGTTCTTGGCGATCGACGCCGCGTTCTGCAGCGCGGAGCGCGTCACCATCGCCGGATCGATCACGCCTTCGGCGACGAGGTCGACGATCTCGTTCGTGGAGGCGTTGAGCCCGTGGCCTTTCTTGGCCTTGCGCACGTCGTTGACGACGACCGAGCCCTCGAGCCCGGCGTTCTCGGCGAGCTGACGCAGCGGCTCCTCGAGCGCCCGCAGCACGATCCGCGCGCCCGTGCGCTCGTCGTCCGAGCCGTCCGCCGACGAGCCGTTGTCGCTGATGCTGATCGCCGCCGAGGCCTGCAGCAGCGCGACGCCGCCGCCCGGCACGATGCCCTCCTCGAGGGCGGCGCGGGTTGCCTGCAGCGCGTCCTCGACGCGGTGCTTCTTCTCCTTCATCTCCGTCTCGGTCGCGGCACCGACCTTGACCACGGCGACGCCGCCGGAGAGCTTTGCCAAGCGCTCCTGCAGCTTCTCGCGATCGAAGTCAGAGTCCGTGTTCTCGATTTCGGCTTTGATCTGGTTGATGCGGCCTTTGATCGCCTCGGAGTCGCCGGCGCCGTCGACGATCGTGGTGTTGTCCTTCGCCACGACGACGCGACGCGCGCGCCCGAGCTGGGACAGCTGTGTGTTCTCCAGCTTCAGGCCCATCTCCTCGGTGATCACCTCGGCGTTCGTCAGGATCGCGATGTCCTCGAGCATCCGCTTGCGGCGGTCGCCGAAGCCCGGCGCCTTCACGGCCACGCCGGTGAACGTCCCGCGCAGCTTGTTGACGACGAGCGTCGCGAGCGACTCGCCCTCGACGTCCTCGGCGATGATCAGGATCGGCTTGCCCGACTGGATCACCGCCTCCAGCACGGGGAGCACGTCCCTGACCGAGCCGATCTTCTGGTTGGCGATCAGGATGTACGGGTCCTCCAGCGTCGCCTCCATGCTGTCCTGGTCGGTGACCATGTACGGCGAGATGTAGCCCTTGTCGAACTGCATGCCCTCGGTGAACTCGAGGTCCATGCCGAACGTCTGGCCCTCCTCGACGTTGACGACGCCGTCCTTGCCGACCTTGTCGATCGCGTCGGCGATCACGTCGCCGATCTCCTCG
>JASLHP010000323.1 GCA_030149625.1 Solirubrobacteraceae bacterium | reverse complement strand
CCGAGCAGGGCGACCCCAGCGAGGGTCTGCGCGCAGCGCTCGGCAACGTCACGCGAGCCGAGGGCTTCTACACGCGCGAAGAGCTGATCGCTCGCTACGAGGAGCGCTCCGGCCGCTCGGTCGGCGACGTGCGCTGGTATGTGACGCTCGCGCTGTGGAAGAGCGTCGTGTTCATGGAGGGCAACTACAAGCGCGCGGTCGCCGGCACCACCGACGATCCCTATCTACACCAGTTCGGCGAGGGCGTGCTCGAGCTCGCCGACCGAGCCGAAGAGGTGGCACTCGGTGACTGAGCCGGCTGGCGTGTCCGGCGACGGCGAGCCCGGCGAGGGCACGCGGGGCGAGCGCAAGCCCGGCGAGCGCACGCGCGGCGCGCTGCTGATCGATTGGGGCGGCGTGCTGACGACGAACCTGTTCGCGTCCTTCCACGCGTACTGCCTGGAGGCCGGCATCCCGCCGGAGAGCTTGATGGGCCGCTTCCGAACCGATCCGGCCGCGCGCGAGCTGTTGGTCGCGCTGGAGCAGGGCGAACTGCAGGAGGACGCGTTCGAGCTGCAGTTCGCGGCGCAGCTGGGCGTCTCTCCGGATGGCTTGATCGACGGCTTGTTCGCGGGCGTGCACCCGGACACGGCGATGGTGCAGGCGGTCGCGACGGCACGCGCGGCCGGCGTGCGCACGGCGCTCGTGTCCAACTCGTGGGGCGTGCACCGCTATCCGCACGAGCTGTTCGACGAGCTGTTCGACGGCGTCGTGATCTCCGCCGAGGAGGGCATCCGCAAGCCTTCGCGCCGCATGTACGAGCTCGGCGCCGAACGCGCCGGCGCGGCCGCGTCGGAGTGCGTCTACGTCGATGACCTGCCGTTCAACCTCACGCCGGCGCAGGAGCTGGGAATGGCCACGATCCACCACACGAGCGCCGAGAAGACGATCCCACAGCTCGAAAGGCTGCTGGGCGTGCCGCTGACTGCGTAGCGGCGCCGACGAGAGCGGCGCCGGGCGACGACTCCCGCTCGTGTGGATTGATCGAGCGCCTGCGCTTCCTGCTCGACCTCCGGCCGCTCCACGATCACTCCAGCCGACGACGCGCCAAAGCCTTGGCGAACTCCCCCGAGCAGCCGATAATCGTGAGATGACCGATCGGCGCTCGCCGGGATTTCGAGACCTGCCGTTGCCTGCTCGGGGCGCGATCCTCGGCGCGGCCTCGGTGGGCGTCGTCGGAGCGGTTTGCGGCTTGGTCGTGGGCCTGCTGGCGTATGCGCCGACAGCCTGGTTCGCGATGTTCGAGCTCGGTGTCCCCGCGGCTCTCCTCGGCGGGCTCCTCGGCCTGGTCGTGGGGCTGATCGTCGCCAGCGTGCGCCGGCTCGTGTGACCCGTTGGTCCCGGCTCGACCGCGACACGCCACCCCGGCGGCGGGTCGAGCCGGTCTTGGCGTCAGTCCCGCTTGCCGCGCCCGTACAGCAGTTTGAACGCGCCCGCGAGCATCCGCGATGTCCGCGGCTTGTACGGGTACATGAAGAGTTCCTTCTTCATCGCCATTTTCGCGGTGACGACGATCGCCTGCTGGGAGCAGTACTTGCGGATGCCGCCGGCGCCATGGCGCGAGCCGATGCCGGAGGCCTTCGCGCCGCCCATCGGCAGCTCGAGCACGGTGTAGTTGATCATCGCGTCGTTGACGTTGGCGGCGCCCGCTTCGACGCGTCTCGCGACCGCCTCGCCGCGAGCGGCGTCGCGCGAGAACACCGATGCGCCGAGCCCATAGGGCGAGTCGTTGGCTAGCCGCACCGCCTCGTCGGCGTCCGCGACCTTCATGATCGGCAGCGTCGGCCCGAACGTCTCCTCGGTCATGCACTTCATCGTGTGGTCGACGTCGACGAGCACCGTCGGCTCGTAGAAGCGGCCGGGGCCCGGCAGCCGCTGGCCGCCGGTGAGCACGCGCGCGCCCTTCTGCACTGCGTCCTGCACGTGGTCTTCGATCGTGTCGAGTTGCGGCGGGAACGTGATCGCACCGACCTCGACGGTGCCGAAGCCACCCTCGGGAGAGCCGGTTCGCAGGGCGCGCACCTTCTCGGATACCTTCGCCACGAACTCGTCGTACACGGGCTCCTCGACATACACGCGCTCGATCGAGATGCACGTCTGCCCGGCGTTCTGCATCGAGAAATACGCGGCGAAGTTGGCGGCGCGCTCGAGGTCGGCGTCGGAGAGCACGATCATCGGGTCCTTGCCGCCGAGCTCGAGCGACGCCGGGATCAGCCTTCTGGCGGCGGCTTCGGCGACCTTCCTGCCGGTCCTCGTGGAGCCGGTGAACATGATCATGTCTACGTGCTCGATCAGCGCCGCGCCGGTCTCGCCGCGCCCCGTCGCGATCTGCAGCACATCCTCGGGCAGCCCGCCCTCGCGCAGACCTTCGACCATCAAGAGCGACGTCAGCGGCGTCACCTCGGACGGCTTGAGGATCACGCTGTTGCCGGCCATCAGCGCGGGGATGCAGTCGCCGAACGAGTTCGTCAGCGGGTAGTTCCAAGGACCGATCACGCCGATCAGCCCTAGCGGGCGGTAGCGCTGGATCAGCTTCTTGCCCTTGACGAGCACCTGGCTGGACTTGACAGACTCGTCGGCGAGGTACTCGGGGCCGTGCTTGGCCCAGAAGCCGAACGCGTTGCCCGCGTAGCCGATCTCGGCGAGGCTCGCGTCCTCGTAGGTCTTGCCCGTCTCCGAGACGATCGTGTCGGCCACGCGCTGGGAGTTGTCCATCAGCCACTTCTGCGCGCGCAGCAGCACCCGCGCGCGTCCCTCGAAGCCGTAGGCCTCCCACTGCGGCTGCACCGCGCGCCCGCGCGCCGCCATCTCCGCGACCGCCGCCGCGCCGAGGTCCGGGACCGTGCGCACCGTCGCTCCCGTCGCGGGGTTCTCAACCGGGATCTCGCTCGCAGCCGGCGCCGCCGCCGGAGCGCCCACAGGCGTCTGCTCGCTCGCGCTCGGCGCCTCGAGCGGCGTCCGCTCGCTCGTCTCGGCGGCGTCGCCGCCGGCCTGAAGGATCTCCTGCTCGACGTGCTGCTCAACGCTCGCCATCAGATGCACTCTCCCCTACTCGTAGCCGTGTACGAAGAGATTACTCCTCGAGCGCATCCCGCCGGGTGTCGATTGGCCGTGCGGCCAGTGTCAGTCAGACAGCTCGATCGACGCGATGCCGATCGGCTCGGACGGACGGTCGCCGCCGTCTGTGGAGACGCCCTCCAGCTTGTCGACGACGTCCATGCCGTCTGTGACCTGCCCGAACACGGTGTGCTTGCCGTCGAGCCACGGACAGGCGTCGGCGGTGACGATGAAGAACTGCGAGCCGTTCGTGTCGGGGCCGGCATTCGCCATCGCGAGCGCGCCGCGGACGATCTTGTGCGAGTTGATCTCGTCCTCGAACGTGTAGCCGGGGCCGCCCGTTCCGTTGCCCTGCGGGCAACCGCCCTGGATCATGAAGTCCTTGATCACGCGGTGAAAGGCGAGTCCGTCGTAGAAGCCGTCGCCAGCGAGCTTGCGGAAGTTCTCGACGGTCTTGGGCGCGTCCTCGTCGAACAGCTCGAAGACGATCGGTCCTTCTGTTGTCTGCATGGTGGCTTTCGTAGGCATCGGGCTACTCTACTGCCCTCGGGAATAGTCAGCCTGCATCGCGTCGCCACATGGGCTACTGCTCAGGCTGCGCAGCAGGAGCTGCCTGGAGGACAAGTGGTTGCACTGCCCGCACCTTGCGCCTCCCAAGATGATTCTCGACGACCTTGATCGCCGGTCCACGAAATGTGAGATCGAGAGCATGGTAGATGCTGAGAACCGCATCTTGGAGGTGCTGATCGTCCTCCAGTGCTTGGACTTTCAGGCCCTGGAGCTGGCGAAGCTCCTCGATCCGTATCGGACGCCCATGCGTTCTGAAGCGGTCATACGACGCTTCGGACCCAAAGTGCTCGGAGATTTGCTGCGCGAGCACGGCCCGATTGTCCCAATGGCGAAGCATGTAGCGTTCCAACCATCCAGCGACGATCTCCTGAGAGAGCTTGATTTGCTGGCTGCAGAACTCCAAGAGGCCGCCGGAATAGCCGCGAAGAATGGGCGTCCATGCCGGGAGTACTGCCACATCGTCGGCGATCTCGCGCTTGGCACGACCAAAGTCACGCAGGATTGCGTGGGCCGGCGCAAATCGCTGTCCCTCGGGAACAGGGATAAGGATTTGCGGATCGATCGGCCCCAGCTCCGAATGTAGGCCCATGACGATCTCGTTGCCACCAAGTGCCAGCATCGTCGCCGCAGACTTCGCTTGTAGTGGAACGATGCACCGGATGTCGTCGAACTGCGTGCGCAGGTAGTTGAGCATCTGCTCAGCAGCTTCGGCGGAACCTCCGGGGCTATGGATGATGAGGTCGAGGTCGCGCTCCCCAACTCCGTTGCAACACTCCATGAGCGCATGCACATCGTCGGGCTCGACGGTCAGAGCAGGGTCGCTGAATCCGCTTTTTCCGAGCCAACCGCTGGCATATACGATGACAGCGCGGCCGGAGATCTGCCGCAGCGCATTGATGTAGCCCAGGCGTATTCCATCGAGATCTGGGCCGAGTGGCCCACGCTGCTCCGCACTCTCTTGGACTGTACGGAGGACTTCCCCCCAGGTCGCCACAGCGCGAGCTATCCGTTGGTAGATGCGTACGAGCCGACGCGAGGTGCGCTTGCTTGTACACCAGCCCGATAAGCTCGCTCTGTCGCCTCGTAGATGTCCATGAGACGCATCACATCATCCTCGAGGCCGCTATCAGGGAGCTGGCTCAGGATCGCGGCGACATCTTGGCTGGGCGTCTGCTCCGGCTCAACCCCTTCGATCGGGTGATCGTGCATAGCCAGATCCTACCCGAAGACGCTTGCAAGACCAGTTATCGCGGACAAATCGCTACATGAGCGTATAGGGACATCTTGAGAGCGATGTGCATGGTGGCTTTCGTTGGCATCGGCCGCGATACTCGGGCGACTACTCGTGGGCGGAGGCGAGCCCGAGGAACACGATCAGCGACCACCGTGATCGCCTCGTACCCGTCGTCTCCGTGACTCGGAAGGTCGCGCTCGCAGCGCATCCCGGAGACGAAGGCCTGGCGGACGGCGAGGATTGGCTATAGGGACATCTCGACGACGGTCTGCGTGGCGACTTTCGCAGGCATCGGGCTACTGCGTCAGGCCGCGGCGCACGGACGGCTACACCTAACACGCGTGCGCGTCAACACGCCCGGACGCGCTCGAGACTGAGCGCCGCGGAGGACCCGTCCGCGATCGGACGGCCGCTCAGCGCGTCGATCACGCGGTCGGCGTCAGACTCGGGCACGGACAGGAACGAGAAGCGCTCGAGCACGAGCACGTCGCGCACTGCCTCGCCGTCGAGACCAGCCGCGGAGGTCACCGCGGCGACGATGTCCGCGACGCTCAATCCCGCGGCGCGCCCGCCGCCGAGCACGAGCTTGGCGTAGGGCTCCTGCTCGTCGCGCCGGGAGATACGCGGCTTGGAGTGCCTGCGGGGACGCTCCCGCACCGGTGTCGGCGCCGCCTCGGCGCCCTGCTGCCACTGCGCGATGGAGGTGCCGATGTGCTTTTCGATCGCCTCCAGCTCGCGCTTCTGGCGGTCCTCGACGAACGTGATCGCACGGCCGGAGCGCCCGACGCGCCCGGTGCGCCCGATGCGGTGCACGTACGTGTCGGGGCTCGTCGGCACGTCGTAGTTGACGACCAGCGTGACCGTCGAGATGTCGAGGCCGCGCGCGGCGACGTCGGTGGCGACGAGGATCGGCACGCGGCCGCCCTTGAACGCGAGCATCACGCCGTCGCGCGAGCCCTGGGACATGTCGCCGTGCAGCGCACGCACGTTCATGCCGCGGTCGCGCAGCGTGCGGAACAGCTGGTCGCAGCGGATCTTCGTGCGCACGAACACGATCGCCTGCTGTCCTTCCGCTTCGCTCTTGGAGCTCATCTCGGCCTTCAGCACCTCGACGAGCTTGTCGGGCTTGGCCTTCGTCTCGACCGGCAGCTGGAACTGCGCGACGGTGTCGATCGTCAGCGTCTGCGCCTCTACCTGGATGATCTCGGGGTCGTACATGTAGCGGTCGGCGAGCGTGCGGATCGGCGGCGGCATCGTCGCCGAGAACAGCGCCGTCTGACGGCTCGAGGGGGTCAGCGAGAGGATCTTCTCGACGTCCTCGAGGAAGCCCAGGTCGAGCATCTCATCGGCCTCGTCGAGCACCAGGAAGCGGCAGTCGTGCAGCACCAGCGAGTGGCGCGAGATCAGGTCGAGCACGCGCCCGACGGTCCCGACGACGACATGCCCGCCGGCGCGCAGCTGCGCCTGCTGGGTGCGGATCGGAGCGCCGCCGAACACCGCGACGACGTCGATGCCGCCGTGCGCTCCGTACGTGCGCAGCGCCTGCGTGACCTGGATGCACAGCTCGCGGGTCGGCGTCAGCACGAGCGCCTGCACGGTCTTCTCGGTCGGGTCGATGTACTCCATGATCGGCAGCCCGAACGCGGCCGTCTTGCCGGTCCCCGTCTGTGCCTGGCCGATCACGTCGCGGCCCTCCAGCAGCGCCGGGATCGCCTGTTCCTGGATCGGGCTGGGTGACTCGTAGCCGACGTCGCGCAGCGCTTGCAGTGTTGACTCGGACAGTCCGAGGTCGGCGAATGACTTGGTGGCCATGACGGTAGACATGGAGCTTAGGCGGCCGGGTCGAGCAGCAGCTTGCCGGTGGTCCTGCGCGCGCGCAGGTCGATCTGCGCCTGGGCCGCCTGCGACAGCGGATACGTGTGCCCGACCACCGCCCGCAGCTCACCGGCGGCGGCGCGCGCGAACAGGTCGGCGAGCGCTTCGGCGAACATCCCGGGGCGCTCCAGGCAGTGGAAGATGTAGAAGCCGACGACCGCGCGCGAGTGGCGCAGCAGTGAGCCGGTGCGCACCTCGTTGGGCTCGCTTGTCGCGATCCCGCACACGACGATCCGCCCGAACGGCGCGAGCGCCCTGTAGGAGGCGTCGAACACCGCGCCCCCCGACATGTCGAAGACGACATCCACCTCGCGCCCGCCGTTGGCCTCGACGAGCCGCTCGGGGAGGCCCTCGGCGGCCGGGTCAATCGCGGCGTCGGCGCCGAGCTCCAGCGCGAGCGCGCGCTTCTCCTCGCTCGAGGCTGTCGCGATCACGCGGCCGGCCCCGAACGCGTGGCCGAGCTGCGCGGCGATCGAGCCGACCCCCCCGGCGGCGCTGTGGACGACGACGCTCTCGCCGGCGGCGACGTGCGCGGCGGTGCGGTACATATGCCAGGCGGTCGTGCCCTGAATGATCAGCGCGAGCGCGGTGCCGTCGTCGAGAGCGCCCGGGATCGGGAACACGCGGTCGCTCGGCGCGATCGCGTACTCGGCGTAGCCGCCGCTGCCGACCAGCGCGACGACGCGCTCGCCCGTGTCCTCGCGCACCCCCGCCACCTCGCCGCCGGGAATCAGCGGCAGCGTCGCCTTCTGCACATAGGAGTTCGTGCGCGTGTGCGTGTCGGCGAAGTTCAGGCCGGCGCGCGTGACCTTGATCAGCGTCTCCCCCGGCCCCGGCTCGGGCATCGGCAGCTCCGCCAGCTCAAGCACCTCGGGGCCTCCGAACTCGGTCATCTGAATCGCGCGCATCGGCGTCGAGGCTAGCGGAGTGGCGAGCGCGGCCCGCCGCGGCACGTCGCGCGGTGGCGAGCGCGGCCCGCCCTGGCCTACCCGGCCGCCGCAGCGTGCCGTCGTGCAAGCCGGCGACGGACGGCGTGCTCTAAGGTGCGCGCCCATGCCCATCACCGTGGTCGGATCGATCGCCTATGACACCGTCAAGACGCCGTTCGGCGAGCGCGAGCGAATGCTCGGCGGCGCCGCCGTGCATTTCTCGCTGGCGGCTTCGTTCTTCGACGACGTGCGCGTCGTGGGTCCCGTCGGCGACGACTTCGGCGAGCCGCAGCTGGACGTCATGCGCGCCCGCGGCGTCGACGTGTCCGACGTCGAGCGCGTCGCCGGCGGCAAGACGTTCTTCTGGCGCGGCGAGTACGGCTGGGATCTGAACTCGCGCGAGACGCTCGACACGCAGCTGGGGGTGTTCGAGGGTTTCTCGCCAAAGCTCTCGCAGGCGTCGCGCTCCAGCGACGTGCTGTTCCTCGCGAACATCCAGCCCGACCTGCAGCTGCAGGTTCGCGGCCAGATGCAGGACGCGCGCTTCGTCGCGCTCGACTCGATGAACCTCTGGATCGACATCGCGCGCGACTCGCTCGTGGCCGCGATCGAGCAGTGCGACTGCGTGATCCTCAACGACGCCGAGCTGCGCCAGCTGACGGGCAAGCCGAACCTGGTCACAGCCGCGCGTGAGATCCTCTCGTGGTCGGCGACGAGCTCCAGCGCGGGCGCGTCGCCGCCCGACGTACGCGGCCCCAGCGTGATCGTCGCCAAGCAGGGCGAGTACGGCGCCGCGCTGATCACGCGCGAGCGCTTCTTCGCGCTGCCCGCATATCCGCTGGAGACCGTCATCGACCCGACCGGCGCCGGCGACACATTCGCGGGCGGCCTCGTCGGCTACATCGCGGCACATCCCGATGAGGAGCTCTCCGATGCGCTGTTGCGGCGTGCGATGGCACACGCGACGGTGCTCGCTTCGTTCAACGTCGAGGAGTTCGGCACCGAGCGCATGCAGCGCCTCACCGGCGAGGAGGTCGCGGCCCGCATCCACGAGCTGCACGCGATGACGCAGTTCAGCGGCACACCGCTGCAACTGCGCGGCTGAACACGCTTGTGCGGATCCGTCAGCGGGTATACGATCGGGTGAAGTGACGACTTGGACCTTCATCTGGTTGATGGTCATCTTGAAGATCCCGATCTTGGCGTTGTTCATGATCGTGCGCTGGGCTGTGCGCCAGACTCCCGAGTCCGAGCCCGGTCTCGACGGCGGCATCGGCCCGCATCCGCTGCCGCTGCACCCGCACCACCCGCGCGCGCGACCGCCGCGCGCGCCGAGGCGCGGCCCCCACGGTGACCCCGCGCCCACGGCTCCCCGGCGCGTGCGCGTGCTCGCCTCAGCCCAGCGCCAGCCTCATCGCTGAGTCGCAAATCCGCTCGCCGTCACGGATTCGCCGCCATGGGTGGGTGCGCGTCCGCAGTTGCTCATAATCGTGTGTAGCGCATCCGAAAACCGCGGATAGGAGAGACACATGAGCAGCGAGCCTTCAACGATCGAGGACACCGCCACCGGGGGCAACGGCGAGGCGACCGGCAATGGCGTGGCGTCCGCGCCGCAGACGCTGACGGTGACCGACAACCGCACCGGCCGCAGCTATGAGCTGCCGATCCAGGACGGCACGGTGCGGGCGAGCGATCTGCGCCAGATCAAGGTCGACGACGACGAATTCGGGATGATGTCCTACGACCCGGCCTACATGAACACGGCGTCGTGCCGCAGCTCGATCACCTACATCGACGGCGACGCCGGCATCCTGCAGCACCGCGGCTACCCGATCGAGCAGCTCTGCGAGCACTCGACCTACCTCGAGGTCGCCTACCTGCTGATCAACGGCAGGCTCCCGACACAGACGGAGCTGACCGGCTGGATAGACGAGATCACGATCCACACGTTCGTGCACGAGAACGTCAAGGACTTCATGCAGGGCTTCCGCTACGACGCCAACCCGATGGGCATGCTCGTGGCGTCCGTCGGCGCGCTCTCGACCTTCTACCCGGACGCCAACAAGATCCACGATGAGCGCGTGCGCGCGATGCAGATCATCCGGCTGCTCGCGAAGATGCCGACGCTGGCGGCGTTCGCGTTCCGTCACAACATGGGCCAGCCCTACGTCTACCCCGACAACGACCTCAAATACGCGGGCAACTTCCTCGGGATGATGTACAAGATGACCGAGCTCAAATACGAGCCCGATCCTCGCTTGGAACGCGCGCTGGACGTGCTGTTCATCCTGCACGCCGACCACGAACAGAACGCCTCCACGAGCGCCGTGCGCTCGGTCGGCTCGACCCAGGTCGACCCGTATTCGGCGCTCGCCGCCGGCGTCGCGGCGCTGTACGGACCGCTGCACGGTGGCGCCAACGAGCAGGCGCTGCGGATGCTCGCGCGGATCGAGAAGGTCGAGAACATCCCGGCGTTCCTCGAGGGCGTCAAGGCCGGCGACGAGCGGCTGATGGGCTTCGGGCACCGCGTCTACAAGAACTACGATCCGCGCGCGCGGATCATCAGAAAATATCTCGACGATGTCTTCGAGGTACGCGGCAAGAGTCCGCTGCTCGAGGTCGCCACCGAGCTCGAGAAGCGCGCGCTCGACGACGAGTACTTCACCTCGCGCAAGCTGTACCCGAACGTCGACTTCTACTCGGGCCTGATCTACGAGGCACTCGGGCTGCCCGTGGCGATGTTCCCCGTGATGTTCGCGATCGGACGCACCAGCGGCTGGATCGCGCAGTGGAAGGAGCTCGTCGGCGACTCGGAGCAGAAGATCGCTCGCCCGCGCCAGATCTACACGGGCGAGCGCGATCTGGACTACGTGCCGATCGCGCAGCGCTAGCGACGCGCTGGCGCGCGGCGCCGGGCGGCGTCCTCGGTCGCTCGCGTGCGAAGCACGCCGCGCTCTCTGCGTCCTTGCCCGGCTTGGCCAGCACGGCGCTAGGAGCGGCTGCTACAGGACGAGCGTCGCGCCGTGGTGTCTGAGCCACGCGCGATCCTCGCGATAGCCAGGCCGGTAGCGCTCCAACAGACCCCAGAAGCGAGCCGAGTGATCGTGGATCTGCAGGTGGCAGACCTCATGCCAGACGACGTATTCGAGCACGCGCTCGGGCGCTAGCAGCAGGCGCCAGTTGAAGCTCATGTGCCCAGCGGCCGAGCACGACGCCCAGCGCGTGCGCTGCGCGCGGATGTCGAGACCCGCGTAGGGGGTTCCGGCGAGCGCGGCCGCGCGGTCGAGCCGCGGCGCTATCTCCAACCGCGCCGCGCGCCGGTAGAAGCGCTCAATCGCTGGGCGCGGGTTGCCGTCGGGTACGAGCAATCGTGCCCCCTCACGGTGCACGCGCTGGCGTCCGGGCTGCGACACGAGCTCGAGCGTGTCGTCGAGATACGGCACGGTGCCGGCGCGAGCGGCGATCCGCGCGAGCACCTGCTGCGCCTCCTGCAGGCGACTCTCGATCCACGGGCGCAGCTCGCTGATCGCGGCCGCGGCGGCGCGCTCGGGCGCACGCGCCGGCAGCACGACCTCGACGCCGGTATGAGCGTGAACGTTGACGCGCACGCGCCGCGCGCGGGACGAGCGCCGGACGGTGTAGGGGATCTCGGGGGCGCTCGTGTCGCGCATCTGCTTGAGGGTACGCGCCCATCCGGGCGGCCGCGCGAGCCGCGGCGTGTAAAACGTCACATCGGCTTGGGGCGCAGCGCGTACGCTTGCGGGGTGCCGTCGCCCGACCACGCCGAGCCGCCCGACGGCGAGCGGCAGACGCTCGACGCGGAGCTGCTGCTGTGGCTGGGCGACGAGCCCGCGGAGATACGCGCCGCCGACTCCGCGCGTGTGCGCGACATCGCTGCCGAGTTCGCGCACGGCTTCGACGCGCTCGCCGAGATCGGGCCCGCGGTGACGGTGTACGGCTCGGCGCGCACCCCGCCCGATCACCCAAGCTACGAGCTCGCGCGCGAGGTCGGCGCCTGCCTCGGACGCGCGGGCTACGCGGTTATCACCGGCGGCGGCCCCGGCGTCATGGAGGCCGCCAACCGCGGCGCGCGCGACGTGGGCGCGCTGTCGATCGGCTGCAACATCGAGCTTCCCCACGAGCAGGCGCCGAACGCGTACCTCGACATCGGCCTGCGCTTCCGGCACTTCTTCGCGCGCAAGGTGATGTTCGTGCGCTACGCGAGCGCGTTCGTCGTCTGCCCCGGCGGCTTCGGCACGCTCGACGAGCTGTTCGAAGTGCTGACGCTGATCCAGACCGCGACGATCCGCCACACGCCGGTGATCCTCGTCGGCGACGGCGAGTGGGACGGACTGCTGGCCTGGCTGCGCGAGCGCCCGCTGGCCGACGAGCGGATCGAGCAGAGCGACATGGAGCTGTTTCAGATCGTCAGCAGGCCCGAGGCGGTGCTCGAGATCGTGGAGCGCGAACACGCCCGCCAGCTCGCCGAAGGCCACCCCGCCCGCCGCTGAGGATAATCCGGGCATGCCCAGCTCCAAGGTGAGGCTGCCGCGCGAGGTGCGCGGCCCCTACGAGGTCTACGTCAACGGCGTCCACCAG
>JASLHP010000286.1 GCA_030149625.1 Solirubrobacteraceae bacterium | reverse complement strand
CCTCGTGCGCGCGGCGACGCCCTCGTTCTCGCGCACGAGGCCGAGCAGGATGTGCTCGGTGCCGATGTAGTTGTGTCCCAGGCTCAGCGCCTCGCGCAGCGCCAGCTCCAGCACCTTCTTCGCGCGCGGCGTGAACGGTATCTGTCCCGAGGTGACCTCCTCGCCGGAGCCGACGATCCGCACGACCTGCGCCCGCACGCGCTCGACGGTGATGTCGAGGCTCTCCAGCACCCGCGCCGCGAGGCCCTCCTCCTCACGCAGCAATCCCAGGAGGATGTGCTCGGTGCCGATGTAGTTGTGCTTGAGCGTCCGCGCCTCCTCCTGCGCGAGAACGACCACCTGCCGGGCCCGTTCTGTGAATCGCTCGAACATGGTGTGATTCCTTCCTGCTGGGACGGTGCCTCGAGCGCTTCGGGGCCCCATTGACGCCTTGCGGAGCAGTCTACCAACCGGCCACCCTGGCTTATGCGGGTCATCGGCAGCGCGAGGGCGCGGCTTGATCGCCGTACGCCCGCGCGGCGCCCCGTCGAGGTCAATCGCGCATCGCCGGGAACAGCACGACCTCGCGGATCGAGGAGCGCCCCGTGAGCAGCATCACGAGCCGATCGATGCCGAGACCGACGCCCGCGGCCGGCGGCATGCCGTGCTCGAGCGCCCGCACGTACTCCTCGTCGTAGGGCATCGTCTCGGCCTCGCCGTCGGTCAGCGCGTCGATCCGGTCCTGCTCGACGAAGCGCCGGCGCTGCTCGTCGGGATCGATCAGCTCGCTGAAGCCGTTGGCTATCTCCATGCCGCCGGCGAACGCCTCGAAGCGCTCCACGATCGTGGGATCGTCGGGCCGCTCGCGCGCGAGCGGCGAGAGCTCCTTCGGGTAGTCGACGACGAACGTCGGCTGCTCGAGGCTGGGCTCGACGTACTTGGAGAGGAGGTCGTCGGCCATCTGGAACCAGGCGAGTCCGTCCGTCTTCAGCTCGAGGCCGGCGCGCCCGATACGAGCGGCCAGCGCCTCCGCGGTGGCGAGCTCGGCAAGGTCGATGTCGGTTGCCGTCCCGATCGCATCGACGAAGCCGACCCGCCTCCACGGCGCGGAGAAGTCGAGCTCGCCGTCGTAGCCGCTCGCTGCCGCGGCCGCGCGCACGATCGCTTCGGTGCGCTCCATCGCTCCCGCGTAGTCGGCGTACGCCTCGTACCACTCGACCATCGTGAACTCGGGGTTGTGCTTGTGCGAGATGCCCTCGTTGCGAAAGTCCTTGCCGAGCTCGTATACGCGCTCGAGTCCGCCGACGATCAGGCGCTTGAGGTAGAGCTCGGTGGCGATGCGCAGGTACAGGTCGCGGTCGAGCGCGTTGTGGTGGGTCGTGAACGGGCGCGCCATCGCGCCGCCGTAGAGCGGCTGCAGCACCGGCGTCTCGGCCTCGATGAAGCCGGCGGCGTCGAGCGCCGCGCGGACCGCGGAGACGACGCGTGCGCGGTCGACGAACAGTCGCCGCGTGTCCTCGCTGGCGATCAGGTCGAGCTCCCTGTGCCGGTAGCGCGTCTCGACGTCCGACAGGCCGTGATGCTTGTCGGGCGGAGGACGCAGGGCCTTGGCGAGGATCTCGAAGCTCTCCACGCGCAGCGACACCTCGCCGTGGCGACTGCGCATCGCGCTGCCCTCGACGCCGATCAGATCGCCGAGGTCGAGCATCGTCAGCAGCTCGAAGCGCTCGGGGCCGAGGACGTCGACGCGCGCGTGCAGCTGGATCTTGCCCGTGCGATCGACGAGGTCCAGGAACGCCGCCCTGCCGGCGCCGCGCCGTGCGGCGATGCGCCCGGCGACGCGGTGACGCTCGTCGGTCTCCTCGCCTGGCGCCAAGCCCACATAGGCGGCCCCGACCTCGGCGGCCGGCTCCGCATCGGCGAACGAGTGCGCGAACGCGCTCGGGTCGAGCTCTCGCAGCCGTCGTCCCTTCGCGCGGCGCTCGGCGATCAGCTCGTCGAGGCCGTGCTTCGCCGTCTCGTCGCCGTGCTCTGGCGAAGACGGGCGATCCTCGCTTGCGCTCATGCGCGGCGAGCCTACTCGAGGCCGACGTCGATCTTGGTGATCTTGAGCTTGCGCGCGGGGCCGCGGGGGACGGTCACGGCGACGGTGTCGTTGCGCCTGTGCCCGAGCAGCGCACGGCCTACGGGCGACTCATTGGAGAGCTTGTGCTCGTTGGGCTTGGCCTCGGCGGAGCCGACGATCGTGTACTTCACCGACTTGCCCGTCTTTTCGTCCTTGACGTGGACGACCGAGCCGACCTGCACGACATCGGTCGAGAGGTCCTTGGCCTGGATCACGGTCGCCATGCGCAGCTTCTCCTGCAGCTGCGCGATGCGGCTCTCGACCATCGCCTGCTCGTTCTTGGCGTCGTCGTACTCGGAGTTCTCGGAGATGTCCCCGAATTCCCTGGCCTCCTTGATGCGTTCCGCGACCTCGCGGCGCTTCTCGGTGGACAGCAGCTCGAGCTCGTCTTTGAGCTTTTGCAGGCCTTCTGGGGTGAGGATGACGTCCTTCGGCATGTGGGTGGCGGGTGGCGATCGATTCCGGTTGGTCGTCCGGCTGCAGCACACAAAACCCCGCTGCGAGCGGGGATGCCACCGGCCGGGAGGCGTCGGCGAGCGCAGCAGTATAGCGGGGCATGCAGCGACCCTGAGGGCTCAAACGGCGAGCGCCGCCGGCCTGCCCACGGCGCCCAGCAGGTCCCGCGCGTCCGCCAGCGTCGGCGCGGTCTGCAGCGATTCCCGCAGTCCTCTCGCCGTGTCCGCGTCGAGGCGCAAGCGCGGCACGTACCACGGATAGAACTTGCGCAGATAGCGCGTCGCGCGATGTTCGCCAAGGTGCTCGACGGCGCACTCGATCGTCCAGCCGAGCTCGGCCAGAACCTGCTCTCGCGTGGGGATCCGCGGAGCAGCGTCCGTCCGATCCTCCAGCAGCTCGGCGAACAGCCATGGGTTGCCGAGCGCCCCGCGCGCGAGCATCACGGCGGCGGCGCCGGTGCCGGCGAAGGCCTCGCGAATACCGTCGGCGTCGTTCATGCCGCCGCTGAGGATCACCGGCGCGGGCAATGACGCGACCAGCCTGGCGGCGAGCTCGTAGTCGGGTTGGCCTTTGTGGTGCACGGCGGCGGAGCGCGGATGAAAGCCGATCGCGGCGACACCGGCTCGTCGCCGAGGCCGGTGTCG